>NZ_JAMYPF010000025.1:0-86602 GCF_040320205.1 Mesorhizobium sp. M0761 | reverse complement strand
AACCATCGCCGGTCCTCCGGCGGACAAGAAAACTGTCACCCATGCTATCGGTCCATTCTGTTACCTATCTATCCGGTTCGGACACTTCGGCGACATCTCCCCCTCAAGGGGGGAGATTACGCTCTCAAAGCGCCTTCACCGCCACCGTCACCGGCTGCTCAATCTCCAGCGGGTTGCGCAGCGGCAGGCCGAAATCCCCGGCCTCGATCTCGAACACGTCGCCAGCCTGAGTCTTGATGCCGTCGGCAAAGGACAGCGTCGCCGTGCCGAACATGTGCACATGCACGTCGCCCGGCTGGCGGAAGGCCGAATATTTGAAGTGGTGATGTTCGAGATTGGCGATTGTGTGCGACATGTTCGCTTCGCCCGACAGGAACGGCTTTTCCCACAGCAAATTGCTGTCGCGATAGATTCGCGATGAGCCCCTGACGTCGGCCGGCAGGTCGCCGATCAGGATTTCCGGCCCGAACGAGGCGTTGCGCAGTTTGGAATGTGCCAGAAACAGATAGTTCACCCGCTCGGTAACATGATCGGAAAACTCGTTCGACAGCGTGAAGCCGACGCGGAACGGCGCGCCGTCGTCGCCGATGACATAGATGCCGGCGATTTCCGGCTCCTCGCCGGCGTCCTGCGCAAAGGCCGGCGACATCAGTGCGGCGCCCGGCGCCACCGCCATGGTGCCGTTGCCCTTGTAGAACCATTCCGGCTGCACGCCGGTCTGGCCCTTGGCCGGCTTGCCGCCTTCGAGCCCCATGCGGAACATCTTCATGGAATCGGTAAGCTGCTCCTCGCCGCCATCGCTGAGCTTCTTGTGCATGGAATCGCGCGTCGCCGCCGAGCCGAGATGGGTTAGGCCGGTGCCGGTCAGATGCAGATGCGCAGGATCGGGATGGTTGATCGGCGACACCAGCCGGCCCTTCTTGTAGACGGCGTCGAGGTCTATCGCTTCACCGAACCCCTTGCGCTCGATCAGCGCGGCGAGGCCCGTTCCGGTGCGCGCGGCTTCCATGGCCAGCGAATAGACGCTGCGGGCGCCGTTGATGATCCTGGTCTTGCCGCCGCCATTGCGGGCGACGACGCGGATGGTCTCGGCGTCGTCGAGGATCTGGGAGATTAGCATGATGAAATCCTCTCTCATGTGCCTTGGCCGGGTTGCCCCTTGGCAAACCTTGACCTGCGCGGCTCGGACCTCGCCGCGCCACGGGTTGAACTCTTCGTCCGGATTGCGCTCGCGAGCTCCATCCCTCGGGGGACTTCTTGTGCCGACAACTTGCCGGCTGCGCCGCGACCGTATGCCTCCTGCTTGCCTCGCCTGAAGCTTGTCAGGCCTTGTTCTTGTTGTAGACGTCGAAGATCACGGCGCCGAGCAGCACCAGGCCTTTGACCACCTGCTGCCAGTCGACATTGACGCCCATGATCGACATGCCGTTGTTCATCACGCCCATGATGAAGCCGCCGACGACTGCCCCGATGACCTGGCCGACGCCGCCCATCGCCGAGGCGCCGCCGATGAACACTGCGGCGATGACGTCGAGCTCCGAGCCGAGACCCGCCGCCGGCACCGCCTGGCCGAGACGAGCCGCGATGATCAGGCCGCCAAGCGCCGACAGCACGCCCATATTGATGAACACCATCAGCGTCAGCCGCTCGGTGTTGATGCCCGACAGCTGCGCCGCCTTGGGATTGCCGCCCATGGCGTAGATGCGCCTCCCGATGGTCATGCGCTTGGTGACGAAGACGAACAGCGTGATCAGCACGCCCATGACCAGCAGCACCACCGGCAGGCCGCGGTAGCTGGCAAACTCATAGACTAGGAACAGCGCCAGCGCGCTGGCGACCAGCGTCTTGACCACGAACAGGGTGAAGGGCTCGGCCTCATAACCATGGCGTTCTCGTTTGCGCCGGGTGCGGACCCCGAAATAGGCATAGGCGAGCACGGCGATCAGCCCCAGCACGACCGTCGTCATGTGCAGGGTCACGCCGCTGCCCATGATGGTCTTGCCGGCTGCGTTCACGACCGGCGGGACGAGCGTCAGTGGGCCGATCACATCCGGGATGAAGCCGGAACTGAGCATCTTGAAGTCGTCGGGAAGCGGACCCACCGACGAGCCGCCGCCAAGCAACGCCTGGCAAATGCCGCGGAAGATCAGCATTCCGGCCAGCGTGACAATGAAGCTCGGTATCCGGTGATAGGCGATCCAATACCCTTGCGCGGCGCCGATCAGGCCACCCGCGACCAGGCAGACGATCGAAACCACCAGGGGATTGCTCAGCGGTCCGAGTTGCCAGATGACCATCATGTTTGCCGCCAGCGCGCCAATGAAACCGGCGACCGATCCGACGCTGAGGTCGATATAGCCCGATACGATCACCAGCAGCATGCCCAGCGCCATCACGATGATGAAGGAGTTCTGCTGCACCAGATTGCTGAGGTTGACCGGCTTGAACAACGTCCCCGACGTGGTGAACTGGAAGAACAGCATGATGACGATCAGGGCTATGATCAGTCCGTATTCGCGCAAATTCGTCGCCAGCGCCGAGACGGCGATGCGCGGGCGCTGTTCGTCAGCGACGTTGCCCTGCGGGGCGGGGGCGCTTTCGGTGCTCATGCTGCTTTTCCTTCTCCCCGGACGATGGCGCGCATTATCTTTTCCTGGCTTGCTTCCGCCGCCGGCATTTCGCCCACCATGCGCCCTTCGTTCATGACGTAGATGCGGTCGGTAATCCCTAGCAATTCCGGCATTTCCGACGAGATGACCACGATCGCCTTACCCTCCGAGGCAAGGCGCGCGATGATCGTGTAGATTTCATACTTGGCGCCGACATCGATGCCGCGTGTCGGCTCGTCGAGGATCAGCACGTCAGGATCGGCAAACAGCCATTTCGACAGCACCACCTTCTGCTGGTTGCCGCCGGAAAGATTGCCGGTCATCTGATAGACGCTTGACGCACGGATATTGGTCTTCTTGCGATAGTCGTTGGCGACCGCAAGTTCGCGCATGTCGTCGATCACGCTGTGGCGCGACACGCCGTCGAGATTGGCCAGCGTAATGTTATGCTTGATATGGTCGATGAGGTTGAGGCCGTAGGTTTTGCGGTCCTCGGTGACATAGGCGATGCCATGTTGGACCGCCTTGCTTACCGAGGAGACATCGACCGGCTTGCCCTTGAGCAGCACTTCGCCGGTGATGCGGCGGCCATAGGAGCGGCCGAACAGGCTCATGGCGAATTCGGTGCGGCCGGCGCCCATCAGCCCGGCGATGCCGACCACCTCGCCCTTGCGCACATTGATGTCGATGCCCTTGATCACCTGCCGCTCGGCATGGAGCGGGTGATAGACCGACCAGTTCTTCACCTCGAACACGACTTCGCCGATCTTGGGCTCGCGCGGCGGATAGCGGTCGTCTAGCGAACGGCCGACCATCGAGGTGATGATGCGGTCTTCGGAGATATCCTTCTTGGCCAGCGTCTCGATGGTGCGCCCGTCACGGATGACGGTTACCTTGTCGGCGACCCGGTTGATCTCGTTGAGCTTGTGCGAGATCAGGATCGAGGTCATGCCTTGCCGCTTGAATTCGAGCAGAAGGTCGAGCAGCGCCTGGCTGTCTTTCTCGCTGAGCGACGCGGTCGGCTCGTCGAGAATCAAAAGCTTGACGTCCTTGCTCAGCGCCTTGGCGATCTCGACCAGCTGCTGCTTGCCGACGCCGATATTGGTGATCAGTGTCTTGGGGTCTTCCTTGAGGTCCACCTTCTTCAACAGGGCAGCGGTGCGCGCCTCGTTGGCATCCCAGTCGATGACGCCGTATCGGGCGTTTTCGTTGCCGAGGAAGATATTTTCGGTGATCGACAGCATCGGCACCAGCGCTAGCTCCTGGTGGATGATGACGATGCCCTTGTGTTCGCTGTCATGGATACCTTTGAACTGGCATTCCTGACCCTGAAAAATGATCTGGCCGTCATATGTGCCGACGGGATAGACGCCCGACAGAACTTTCATCAGCGTCGACTTGCCGGCGCCGTTCTCGCCAACCACGGCGTGGATCTCGCCTTCTTCGACGCTGAGGTTGACGTTCGACAGCGCCTTCACGCCGGGGAAGGTCTTGGTGATGTCGCGCATCTCCAAAATCGTCGTCATCAGGGCAAGCTCCTCCTGTTGCATGTCGCTCCAAAGTGCTTGCGGTTTGAGACAACGACATGCACGCAAACTAAGTCCGGTAGAAACAATACCGGGGTCGCTTGTGAACGGAAAGGGGTCCTGCGTCGCGCAGGACCCCTGTCTTTATAAACGGATTACTTCAGTTCGTCGGCCTTGATGTAGCCGGAGTCGACGACCAGTGCCTGGTAGTTCGACTTGTCGACCTCATGCGGCGTCAAAAGGATCGAGGGGACGACCTTGACGTCGTTGTTGTAGGTCTTTTCATCGAGGCCGTCCGGCTTGCCGCCCGAGAGCACCTTGTCGACGAGTTCGACGGTGGCCTTGGCCAGTTCGCGGGTGTCCTTGAACACGGTCGAGTATTGCTCGCCCGTGATGATCAGCTTGACCGAAGCAGTCTCGGCGTCCTGGCCGGTCACGATCGGCCACGGCTGGGCGTCGGTGCCGTAACCCACGGCGCGCAGCGAAGCGGTGATGCCGCGCGACAGGCCGTCATAGGGCGAAAGAACGCCATCGACGCGGCTGCCGTCCGAGTAGTTGGCCGACAGCAGGTTGTCCATGCGCGCCTGGGCGGTGGCGGCGAGCCAGCGCAGCGTGCCGACCTTGTCCATGCCGGTCTGGCCGGACTTGATCTTGATCGAGCCGTCATCGATCAGCGGCTGCAGCACCGAGATTGCGCCGTTGTAGAAGAAGAAGGCGTTGTTGTCGTCCGGCGAGCCGCCGAACAGTTCGACGTTCCACGGCTTGGTGTTCGGGAAGCGCTCCTTGAGGCCCTTGACCAGCGAGTTCGCCTGGATCACGCCGACGCCGAAATTGTCGAAGGTGGTGTAGTAATCGACATTGGCGGTCTTCTTGATCAGGCGGTCATAGGCGACGACGACGACGCCGGCGTCAGCGGCCTTCTGCAGCGCGTCCGACAGGGTCGTGCCGTCGATCGAAGCGATGATCAGCGCCTTCGGGCCCTTGGTGATTTCGTTTTCCAGCTGGCTGAGCTGGTTGGGGATGTCGTCCTGCGCGTACTGCAGGTCGACCGTGTAGCCGAGAGCTTCGAGCTGGGACTTGACGGCATCGCCGTCATTGATCCAGCGCTGCGAGGTCTTGGTCGGCATCAGCACGCCGACAAGACCCTTGTCGGCTGCATGCGCCGAGTAGGTCATGGCAGCGATGCCAAGGGCCGCGACGGCGGCCAGTGTCTTGATGATTTTCACGTAAAACTCTCCCTGGTTGATGGACGCGACACCTCGGGGCTTCGCGGGCCGCGCAGTCGGGCGGATGCGCCAAAGCGCCGCCGCCGTCATAATCGATCTCCGGTATCCTCCCAATCGGCCCTCAGATTTAAATCGATACGATTTTGCTCGTCATCGACCGTCAAGTCTTGAGGACGCGCGAAAGTGTGACCCTTTGCCATAACTGTCAAATGCGATCTTCGGTGGTTGCTATACCAAAACCGGTATATGACCAGGCCGGTTGGAACAGTGGCGGATGCGGGAAAAGGCATGGCGGCTTTACGAGGTCCTCAGGGAATTTCAAGCGGTTACGATGAATTGCCGGGCGATGGCGAGACACTTCTGCGCAGTGGCTTGAGCCTGCGTCACATGCGCATGATCGCAGCACTCGACGATCACGGTCGGGTGAGCGCGGCGGCCCAGGTGATGAACATCTCGCAGCCGGCGGCCTCGCGCATGATTTCCGAGATGGAAGCGGTGCTCGAGGTGAAGCTCTGCGAAAGGCTGCCGCGCGGCATCACACTCACCCCTTACGGCAAGGCGCTGGCCCGGCGCGCGCGCTCGATCCTGCTCGAAATGCGCGAGGCCGACCGCGAAATATCGGAGCTCAAGGCCGGCAAAGGAGGCTCGGTGTTCCTTGGCGCGGTGACGGCGCCGGCGATCGAACTGGCGGTCCCGGCGATCCGCGAGATACGCCGCCTCTATCCGCGCATCGAGATTACCATGCAGGTCGAGACGTCGAATGTGCTGGCGCGCGAACTGATCGCCACGCGCCATGATTTCATCATAGCCCGTGTCCCCGAAGACCTCAATCCGCGCCTGTTCGAATCGCGCGTCATCGGCGTCGAGAAGGCCTGCCTGATCGTGCGCCGAGGCCACCCGCTGAGCAACGGCCATCCTCTAAACAATGGGAAGGCGGTGCGGCTGGAGGACACCGCCGCCTTTGACTGGGTGTTCCAGTCGGGCGGGTCGCCGCTGCGCCAGGCGATGGAGAGCAATTTCCTGAACCGCAACATCGCCCTGCCGGACCGCATCCTCAACACCTCGTCGCTGCTGCTCACACTGGTCATGGTGGCGCAGTCCGACGCCATCGCCCCGGTGTCGATCCAGGTGGCAAAATTCATCCAGAACCCCGACGGTCTCGCCGGCGCCATCGATGTCGTCCAGACCGAGTTCGACATCGAGGTCCGCCCCTACAGCCTGATCACGGTGAAGAACCGCGTGCTGTCGCCGGCAGCCAAGATGCTGCACGATTTTATCTTGCGGGAAGTGGGATAGGAACTGGAGCGGGTAGAGGGAATCGAACCCTCGCGTTCAGCTTGGGAAGCTGACAAGCTACCATTACATCATACCCGCGTCGGTCTCTCGATATCATGATGGGCATGCTTCGGGCAATCGCCCTTGGACAGCTCTTCGGAAACGGCTGTTGGAAACCCGACCGATTGCGCCGGTCCGCCTGCCTTGATGCGGGCGCAGCAAGTGCGTATTCGTGGGTTTGTACCCCGAATCCGGGCACACCAATCTGGAGGCAGGCCCTTGTCCACAGTGACGCGCTTTCTCGGTGACTCGCCCGTCAGGGTGATCATCAAGCTGCTGGTCGTGTCGTTCCTCGTCGGCCTGGTCATGAATGCGTTCGGCTGGACGCCGATGGACGTCTTCTACCGCATCCAGGGTTTCTTCATCGATCTGTGGAATCTTGGCTTCAACGCGGTCTATCGCTTCTTGGGCTATATCCTGCTCGGCGCCGCGATCGTCGTGCCGGTGTTCATCCTGCTCAGGGTCGCGAACTACCGCAAGTGAAGCGGAGCATGATCCCGAAAAGTGGCAACCGGTTTTCGGAAAAGATCATGCTCAAACCAAAGGCCACTCAGGCAAAGTACGACGCCACCTCGAACAGGATGGCGTGGCGCGCGGCGAGCGCTGCGACATCGGTCGAATAGCCGCCGCCGATGACACCGCAGACCGGGATGCCCAGCGCGCGGAAATGACCGATCACCATGGCGTCGCGGGCACGCACGCCGTCATCGCTGAGCGACAGCCGGCCGAGCCGGTCCTCGGCATGCACGTCGACACCGGCATTGTAGAAGACGATGTCCCAGTGCGCCTTGGCCGAGAGCTCCGGCAGGAGGACACCCAGCCGTTCGAGATAGGCGCCATCGCCGGTGCCGTCCGGCAGGGCAACGTCGAGATCGGAGGCAATCTTGCGCACCGGATAATTGCGCTCGCCATGCATGGAAAAGGTGAACGCGCGTGGCTCGTCTTTCAGGATGTCCGCGGTGCCGTCGCCCTGATGCACATCGAGATCGACGATCAGGATGTTTTTCACCGCGTCTTCGGCTAGCAGCACCAGCGAAGCGACGGCAACATCGTTGAAGGTGCAGAAGCCCGCGCCTTGCGCGCGCCGCGCATGGTGGCTGCCGCCGGCGCTGTTGCAGGCAATGCCATTGATAAGCGCCAGTCGCGCCGCCAGCACCGTGCCGCCGGCGGCGAGTTGCGCCCTGAGCGAAACGCGCGGTCCCACGGGAAAGCCGATCTCGCGCTCGATCTTTTCAGGCACTGAACACGTGATGACCTGGTCGACATAATCAGCCGCATGGGCGAGCTTCAGCCAGGAGGCCGGCGCCGGCTCGGGCAGCGACAGCGCCCCGGTATGGATCAGACCCCTGATATGCAAGGCCTGCATCAGCAGCGGATATTTGCTCATCGGAAAGCGATGATTGACGGCGAAGCCGGCATCGTAGTCGGGATGATGGACGATCTGCAGGGGCATGGCTAAAGCAATTCCAGGAAAAGTGTGCAGCGGTTTTCCCGGGAGAAGCGCGTAGCGCTTCCCTTTGGGAATTGCTTAAAACCAGTACTGGGATCCGGCGGGCTCGCGCCAGAAGAACATTTCGGTTGGCCGTCACGGCAAGAGTGATTGCGCGGTGGCGGGAAAATGGGGCACATCGGCTGTTCGATCAAGCCGCAACCAGCAAGGCAGCAATCCCCTGGACACGGGTGCAACCCCAGCCGACGCGAGACCCTTCGCCGTCACCAACCGTTCGGTGCTCGCCATCGCCGTGCCGATGACGCTCGCCTATCTGACGACGCCGCTGCTCGGCATCGTCGACACGGCGGTGGTCGGGCAGTTCGGCGATGCCGCCCTGCTCGGCGGCCTGGCGGCCGGGGCCCTGGTCTTCGACGTGGTCTTCAGCACCTTCAATTTCCTGCGCTCCGGCACCACCGGCCTCGTCGCCCAGGCGTTTGGGCGCGGCGACGAAACCGAGGAGCAGGCGGTGTTCTGGCGCGCCGTGCTGATCGCGGTCGCCGCCGGCATCGTGCTTGTCGCCCTTGCGCCGCTGATCGCCATCGCCGGCCAGAAATTCATCGGCGGCGAAGCGCGCGTCGGCGAGGCGATGGGCGTCTATATCCACATCAGAATGCTCGCCGCCCCCTTCACGCTGATCAACTACGCCATCCTCGGCTATGTCCTTGGACGCGGCGAGGGCGGGCTTGGGCTGATGCTGCAGGCGGTGCTCAACGGCATCAACATCGTGCTTTGCATCCTGCTCGGCCTGAAGCTTGGCTGGGGCGTCGCCGGCGTGGCCTGGGCGACCGTCACCGGCGAATGTCTGGCCATGCTGCTGGGTCTCGCCATCGTTGTCTGGCGGTTCCGGGCCGCACCCCGCCTGCCGCGGCATCGCCTGCTCGACATGCCCGCTTTCCTGCGCATGCTGTCGCTCAACCGCGATATCATGATCCGCTCGTTCTCGCTGCTCGCCGCTTTCGCGCTGTTCACCCGCCAGGGCGCGCAGTTCGGCACGCTGACGCTGGCCGCCAATGCCGTGCTGATGAACTTCTTTCTCGTCGCCGGCTATTTCCTCGACGGTTTTGCCACAGCCGCCGAGCAGTTGGCGGGACGCGCGATCGGCGCACGCGCCGAGACGGCGTTCCGCCGGGCGGTGCGTCTGACCTTGTTCTGGGGGTTCGGCCTCGCCGGAACCGCGACGCTGATCTTCTGGCTCGGCGGCGCCGGCCTGATTTCTTTGATCACCACGTCGCAGGACGTTCGTGCTGCTGCCGACATCTATCTGCCGTGGGCGGCACTGACACCGATGAGCGGCGTGCTGGCCTTCCAGATGGACGGCGTCTTCATCGGCGCCACGTGGTCGCGCGACATGCGCAACATGATGCTGGTGTCGTTCCTGGCCTTCAGCGCCGCATTGTTCAGCTTGGCGCCGTCTCTCGGCAATCGCGGCCTGTGGGCGGCGCTGCACGTTTTCCTGCTGGTGCGCGGCTTCAGCCTGCTGGCCATCCTGCGGCTCAGGCTGCGCACGGCTTTTTAGAGCGCCTTGGCAGCCCACTGATCGAGCCGGCTGTCGCGCAGTTCGCGCAATGATTTCAGCCGCTCCTTGTCGGCAAAGCGCACCATCCCGGCAAGGATGCGGCCCGGCAGTGCCGGCCCGGCATAGATCATGCCGGTGTAAAGCTGGACGAGATCGGCGCCGGCGCGGATCTTTTCCAGCGCGGCATCAGTGGAATCGACGCCGCCGACCCCGATGACGGCGCGATCCGGCCCGAGCAGCCGACGCATCTTGGCGAGCACGATGGTCGAGCGCTCGAACAGCGGTTTTCCCGAGAGACCGCCGGTCTCGCCGGCGCCGCTTGGGCTACGCAATCCGGATCGCGAGAGCGTCGTGTTGGAGACGATGACGCCGTCGATCTGCTTTTCGGTCACTTCGGCGGCGATGTCTTCAAGCTCGGCCTCGACCAGATCGGGTGCGACCTTGAGAAAGATTGGTGGCTGGGCCGATGCCGAGCCACGGGCCGATATGACGCGAGCCAGAAGTTCGCCGAGCTGTTCGCGCGCCTGCATGTTGCGCAGGCCGGGCGTGTTGGGCGACGAGATGTTGACGGTGAGATAACTGGCGTATTTCGCAAAGCGGGAGACGCCGAGCTCATAGTCATGGACACGATCGGCGCTGTCCTTGTTGGCGCCGATGTTGACGCCGACGATGCCGACGCGTCCCTTGCGCGCGGCAAGGCGCATCTCGGCCGCTTCGTGGCCCTCATTGTTAAAACCCAGCCGGTTGATCACCGCATCATCCTCAGCCAGCCGGAAAATGCGCGGCTTCGGATTGCCGGCCTGCGGCAGCGGCGTCACGGTGCCGACTTCGGCAAAGCCGAAGCCGAGGCCAAGCAGCGCGTCAGGCACCTCGGCATTCTTGTCATAGCCTGCGGCCATGCCGAGCGGATTGGGGAAGGCGATGCCACAGAGGCTGAGCTTCAACCTGTCGTCGCGCACCGTCCGCGCGCCGACCGGCAGACCGCATCGCAGCGCCGCGATCGACATGCCATGCGCCGTTTCCGGATCGAAGGTGAACAGCAGTTTCTGGCCGATGCGATCGAACACGCTCATTCGGCCTCCAGCGCCGGAAACTGGTGTGCGCCATCAGCGCCGAGCGGCAATGGTTTCACCCACAGCACGGCGTTCATGTCGAGCACGCCATAGAGATGCGGAAACAGCGCGCCGCCGCGCGAGACCTCGTATTTCAGCGGGTCACCGAGCAGCGCCCCGTCGATGGCGATCAGCAGCAAATCCGTCTGGCCGGCGAAATGCTTCGCCGCCGTCTCCCTGGCCTGATCAGCAGTGGAGAAATGGATGAAGCCGTCGGCGACGTCGATCGGAGCGCCGGTGAAGCGGCCGTTTTTCTCGGCCTCGCGCCAAAGGGCTTCGGGCGCGATCTTGTAGATGATCTGAGACATTGTTGCGCTATAAAGCAATTCCAGGAAAAGTGTGAAGCGGTTTTCCGCCCGGAATTGCGTTAAAACAAGGAGATAGAGCGGAGCGCCGTGGAACGGCGACCCGCTCTGGTCCGGATGGCTCATGCGGGGAAGGGCAACTCGTCCGCATTTACGGCGCAAAGCTGTGATAGGTTGCGCATACTGGCTCGTGGAGGATGGAACATGCGTCTGCAGCACATACTGATCCCCGCCGCACTGGTCTCGCTGGTTGCGGCATCGGCCTGGTCCGAAGAGACCGACCGCTACCGGCTGGAAAAATCCGCCAACGGTTATGTCCGTATGGACACCCGGACCGGCGCCATGTCGATCTGCGAGGAGCGCTCCGGCCAGCTCATCTGCAAGATGGCCGCCGACGAACGCGCCGCCTTCCAGGAGGAAGTCGACCGTTTGCAGGCCTCGATGAAAGCAATGGACGAACGCGTCGCCAAGCTCGAGAACTCGCTGTCCGCCCGCCTCGAATCGAAGCTGCCGAGCGAGGAGGATTTCGACAAGACGATGAGCTATATGGAGCGCATGCTGCGCGGCTTCATGGGCATCGTCAAGGAAATGGACAAGGATGACGGCGCCAATCTCAATTCGCAAAAGACCTGAACTGCCCGGCGGGGAATGCCCCGTCCGGCCATTGCCGCATGAAGACAAAGCGCTTCGCCGCATAATCGTCCGGTCCCCGTAAAAGCCGATAATCAATAAGGGATTTGGGGAGGAACATTTGCCGTCGGGTTACACCTTCGTCATCGCCGACGACCATCCGCTTTTCCGCGGCGCGCTGAAAGAGGCGCTTGCCGGCGTTGGTGATGTCGCAGCCATTCACGAGGCCGGCGATTTCGAAAGCGCCAAGGTCCTGGTCGTGGCCAATGAGGATGTCGACCTGGTGCTGCTCGACCTGTCGATGCCGGGCGCCAGCGGCCTGTCCGGTCTGATCGCACTGCGCGGCATCCACCCGGCGGTGCCGCTGGTGGTGGTGTCGGCACATGACGACCCGGTGACCATCCGGCGCGCGCTCGATCTCGGCGCGTCCGGCTTCATCTCCAAATCGGCCAGTATGGAAGAGATTCGCAGCGCCGTGCAGACGGTGCTGGCCGGCGACATCGCAGCACCCGTCGGCATCGACCTCGGCGTCGAGCGCGACCCCGAAATATCCGACCTGATCAAGCGGCTGCAGGCGCTGACGCCGCAGCAGACGCGTGTCCTCGGCATGCTGGCCGAAGGCCTGCTCAACAAGCAGATCGCCTACGAACTCAGCGTCTCCGAAGCGACGGTCAAGGCGCATGTCTCGGCCATCCTGCAAAAGCTCGGCGTCGACAGCCGCACCCAGGCGGTGATCCAGCTGTCCAAGATCGGCAGCGATCCGTTGCAGCCAGCAGGCTAAAGCGCATCGCGCTGAACGGATTCATGCGACCCGCTTTAGCTCTTGTTCGATGCATGTCGTGGTCCCAGAACCGGGGCACACTTCTGGGCGACATGCATTGAACCCTACTCGGCCGCCGAGGCCAGCGGCCTGACCCTGGCCATCATCGAGCGCAGCACCGCCGGCTTCAGCGGCTTGTTGATTACCGGCACGTCGAGCGCGGCGGCAGCGGCACGGACCTCGGTGGAGCGGTCGGCGGTGACCAGCACGGCCGGCAGGTCGGAACCATGGATGTCACGCAGGCGCGCGATGATGTCGAGGCCGCTTCTGCCATCGAGATGATAGTCGGCAAGCACGATGTCGGGACGATCGGCCCTGCCAAAATCCTCCGAACCCGAAAACGTGCCGACGCTGCAGCCCCAGCCTTCGAGCAAAAGCCGCATGCCATCGAGAATGCGAGGGTCATTGTCGATGCACATGACGCGCAGGCCGGCCAGCGAATTCGCGGTGCGGGCAGGCGCCTTCGGCTCGACCTCGCGCCGCGGCGCCTCAACCGCCGCAACCGGCAGGATAACGGAAAAGCGCGTACCCTTGCCCGGGTTGGAAAAGATCTGGATCTCGAGCCGCAGTACCCGCGCGATGCGGTCTACGATGGACAGGCCAAGGCCGAGACCTTCGGCTTCGCGCACGCCTTCATCCAGCCGGGTGAACTCGTTGAAGACCGTGTTCAGCTTGTCGCCGGCAATGCCGATGCCAGTGTCGATCACCTGGATTTCGGCGAGTTCGCCGCGCCGTCGCACGCCGACCAGGATGCGGCCATGGGGGGTGTATTTGATGGCGTTGGAGACCAGATTCTGGATCAGCCGGCGCAGTAGGTTGCGGTCCGTCATCACGCTGAGCGACGAGGCCATGATCGTCAGATCGAGTTTCTTTTCGGCGGCGAGCGGCTGAAAATCATTGCCGATCTGGCGCAGCAGCCCGTCCAGGCGGAAGGCGCTGTCGTCCGGTTTCATCGCGCCGGCGTCGAGGCGGGAAATGTCGAGCACGGCGCCCAGGATCGTCTCGACCGATTCCAGCGAGGATTCGATGTTGATAGCGGCCTTGCCGGCCGGGCCCTTGCCGGCCTTTTCGATCAGCGACGAGCAGTAGAGACGGGCGGCGTTCAGCGGCTGCAGGATGTCGTGGCCAGCGGCGGCGAGGAAGCGCGTCTTGCCCAGATTGGCCTCCTCGGCCAGCATCTGCGCCTGCGCCAGCTCCTCATTGACCCGGGTCAACTCCTCGTTAACCCTAGTCAGTTCGATGGTCCGCGTCTTGACCCGCTGCTCCAGCGATTCATTGGCCCGCTTCAGCGCCAAATCCTGTTCGACGCGTCCTGATATGTCGGCATAGGTGGCGACGATTCCGCCGTCCGGCATCGGGTTGGAGCGCAGTTCGAGGATACGGCCACTGGTCTTCAACTCCATCTGCCATGGGCTGACGAAGCTGGTCAGCCGGTTGAGCATCGCCACGCGCTGGTCGGCCGGAATATCGCCGCGCTCGGCGAGGTGGCGCAGGATGCGGTCGAGCGAGACGCCGACCTGGCCCATCTCGTCGGGCAGGTCGAACAGCGCGCGATATTGTCTGTTCCAGCAGATCAGACGAAAATCGCGGTCGAATACGGTGATGCCCTGCTCCATCTGGTCGAGCGCGATTTGCAGCAGGTCGCGATTGTGCTGCAGCGCTTCGGTGGCGTCGTCGAGCAGGCGAAAGGCGTCCTTGGACTCGCGGTCGTTGCGGCGAAACAGCAGCGACAGGATCAGCCGCGCCGAAGACGAGCCGACCGCGCTCGCCAGCAGCTGCTCGGAAAAGCGGATGACATCCATGCTGGCCTGCTCATTGCCGTGCAGCGAGACGCCATTGCTTTTCTCGAAGGATTGGAAGGAGCGCTCGGTGCGCTCGACGCCGAGGTAGCGCGAGATGGTGTCTTTCAGCACATTGACGGTGATGGCGGTGCGGAAGCGGCGCAGGCTGGGCATCGGGCCGGATTCGCGCGGCACGAAGATCGACGCCTGGATCCGCTCCAGCGGCACTGACGCGCGCGACAGCGAGCCGAGCACGAAGAACAGCGTGTTGACCGACAGGCTCCAGAGCACGCCGTGGTTCAACGGTTCGGCGACGGTGCCGAACAGAGCCTGCGGCCGCAGCGCCTCGAAACCGAACAACCCCTGCACGACGATGTCCGCGTCGGCTGCCGAGAGCGACGGCAAAAGCAGCGTATAGCCCCAGACGAGGATGCCGGCGACCATGCCAAGGGCCGCGCCGCGGCCATTGGCGCCGCGCCAGATCAGCCCGCCGATCAGCGCCGGCGCGAATTGGGCGATTGCCGCGAACGACATCAGGCCGATCGACGACAGCCGCGCCGCGTTGGTGCTTTCGCGGTAGTAGAGGAAGGCAATGAACAACAGGATGAAGATGGCGCCGCGCCGCACGTTGAGGATCAGCGTCGACCAATCCTCATTCTCCGAGGTCGTGGTCTTGAGCAGGCGGCGCACGAACAGCGGGATGACGAGGTCGTTGGAGATCATGATTGACAGCGCCACGCTTTCGACGATCACCATGGCGGTCGCCGCCGACAGCCCACCGATGAAGGCGGCCATGGCGAGGAAGTCATGGCCGCCGAACAAGGGCAGCGCCAGCACATAGAGGTCACTGGTGGTTTTGGTGCCGACCAGCGCCAGGCCGGCGAAGGCGATCGGCAGCACGAACAGGTTTATCGCCACGAGATAGAGCGGGAACACCCAGGTCGCGGTGCGCAGTTCGGCCTCGCCGCGGTTCTCGACGATGGTGACGTAGAACTGGCGCGGCAGCATGATGATGGCAAAGCCGCTCAGGCAAGTCAGCACCAGCCAGGTGGCGAGCGAGGTGTTGTAGCCCATGGCTTGCCGCACCTGGCTGTTTTCGGCCAGCTTGTCGATCATGTCGCCCGGGCCACCGAAGATCAGGAAGGTGACCATCAGGCCGATCGCCAGGAAGGCGGCGAGCTTGACCACGGTTTCGACCGCCACCGCCAGCACCAGCCCGTCCTGGTGCTCGGTGGCGTCGGCATGGCGGGTGCCGAACAGCACTGCAAACAGCGCCAAGAGCATGGCCACCACCAGCGAGATGTCACTGACGAAGGGATCGAAGGAGGGCGGCGATCCCGTATAATGCTCGACCATCAGGCCGACCGAACCGGAGATCGCCTTCAGTTGCAGTGCGATATAGGGCACCGCGCCGATGGTGGCGATCAGCGTGGCGATCGCCGAGACGGCAAAGCTCTTGCCGTAGCGCGCGCCGAGGAAGTCGGCGATCGAGGTGATCTTCTCGCTCTTGGCCAGCCGCACGATGCGATTGAGCAGCGGAAAGCCGAACACGAACACCAGCACCGGCCCGGTGTAGATGCCCAAAAATTCGAGGCCGCGTTCGGACGACAGGCCGACCGAGCCGAAGAAGGTCCAGGAGGTGCAGTAGATGGCGAGGCTGAGCGCATAGATGAAGGGCCGGGCGCGGCCGGGTCCCAACGCCGTTGAACGCCGGTCGCCGAGGCTGGCGATGACGAACAGCAGCGTTACATAGGCGACCGCAATGATGACGATGAACCAGCCCTGCACGGCCCGAAAATCCTCCTCGGCCAGCTTTCACCCCGGCCTGCCCAGAGGCAATCACAGCTCTAAGGTCAAGTCCATCGCGGCTTTCGGCGCATGGTCGCGACGCTGCCCTGTCGAACCGTGAACCAAGGTAAGGAGAAAGCGGTGTTTTCCAGCTTTTGCTTCTGTTGCAACCGCAGGTTTTTGTTATGGTGCGCACGGGCCGACGCCGGAGGGACGGCGGCAGCGCGGTCCGTCATGACAAGGAGGGTCGAATGCTGAAAGAATTCCAGGAATTCATTTCCAAAGGAAATGTGATGGACCTTGCGGTCGGCGTCATCATCGGCGCGGCCTTCAGCAAGATCGTCGATTCTCTTGTCAACGACATCATCATGCCTTTCATCGGCGCACTTGGTGGCGTCGACTTTTCCAACTACTTCATAGGCCTCTCATCAACAGTGCATTCGACCAATCTTGCCGACGCGCGTAAGGAAGGCGCGGTGTTCGCCTACGGCAATTTTATCACCGTGGCGCTGAATTTCGTCATCCTGGCTTTCATCATCTTCCTGATGGTCAAGGCCGTGAACAACATGCGCAAGCGGCTCGAGCGGGAGAAGCCGGCCGCACCTGCGGCTCCGCCACCGGCCGACGTCGCTTTGCTCACCGAAATTCGCGATCTCCTCGCCAGGAAATAGATAAGGCCAGATTTCTGGACCAAAACCCCGGTCGTTCGCGGCCGGGGTTTTCTGTTGCCGCATCTGCTAAGAGCATCCGCCAATGCATGTCGCCCACAAGTGCGCAGCGGTTCTGGATAATGACATGCATCAAAGCAGACATCAAAACGGACCTGTTCATGACCCTGATCGATAGCTTGCGCGCCGAAGCGGTGGCCGCCCCCGAAAGCGGCATTGTCGCCGTCGTCAATTACGGCCGTTCGCGCGAGGGCATGATCCCGCTCTGGGCCGGTGAAGGCGATTTGCCGACGCCTGCCTTCATTTCGGAAGCCGCCGCCAAGGGGCTCGCCAATGGCGAGACATTCTATACCTGGCAGAAAGGCATTCCGGAGTTGAGGCAAGCGCTTTCTCGCTACTATGCCAGGCATTTCGGCAAGAGCTTCGCCGAAGAGGAATTCATCGCCACCGGTTCCGGCATGCATGCCATTCAGTTGGCATTAGCCGCGGTCGCCGGCAGCGGCGACGAGGTGGTCTATCTCTCCCCGGCCTGGCCGAATTTCGCCGCCGCCGCCGGTATTTCCGGCGCTACCCCGGTTGCGGTCACGCTCGACCAGTCGGGCAATGGCTGGTCCTGCGATGTCGACAAGATTGCGGCTGCGGTGACGCCGCGCACCAAGGCGCTGTTCGTCAACACGCCATCGAACCCCACCGGCTGGACGGCCGATAAGGAAACGCTGCAGGCGATCCTGAATCTCGCCCGCCAAAAGGGCCTGTGGATCATCGCCGACGAGATCTATTCGCTGTTCCACTACGGCCACGGCCGTGCGCCGTCCTTCCTCGACATTTCGACCGCGGAAGACCGCATCCTGTTCGTCAACTCCTTTTCCAAGAACTGGGCGATGACCGGCTGGCGCGTCGGCTGGATCAAGACCCATCCCGAGCTGCAGCAGGTGTTCGAGAACCTGATCCAGTATTCGACCTCAGGCGTCGCCCAGTTCATGCAGCGCGGCGCCGTCGCGGGGCTGGACCACGGTGATGCGTTCATCGTCGAACAGGTTGAGCGGGCGCGAAAGGCGCGCGACCTGGTCTGCGATATTCTAGGCGCAACCGGCAAAGCGCGCTTCACCGTGCCGCAAGGCGCGTTCTATTTGTTTTTCACGGTCGACGGCATCACCGATCCGCGCCGGGCTGCTTTCGACATCGTCGACAAGGCCAATGTCGGCCTGGCGCCGGGCACCGCCTTCGGCCCTGGCGGAGAGGCGTTTTTGCGCCTGTGCTTCCACCGCCGCCTCGACCAACTCGAGGAAGCGGCACACCGGCTGGCGGGATGGATGAGGACGGTTTGAGGTGAATGGGCGGCGGCTTCAGCCGCCCGACTTCGGCACAAGCAGCGGCACAATCCGGTCGCTCTTGGCGACAGTGGGCCGTCCGGCGGAGCCGTAGGGAATGCCGAGCGCATCCCATGTCTCGATCAGCGCGTCCTGAAGTCCCGCAATCAGCGCATCGGTATGGAACGGCGTCGGGGTGATGCGCAGCCGCTCGGTGCCGCGCGGCACGGTCGGATAGTTGATCGGCTGGATGTAGATGCCGTGCACGCCGAGCAGACGGTCGCTGGCCATCTTGCAGAGTTCGGGGTCACCGACCAGCACCGGCACGATGTGTGTCGGCGATTCCATCACCGGCAGGCCGGCTGCAGACAGAACCTCCTTGGTCCGCGACGCTTGGCGCTGTTGCGCATCGCGCTCGGCTTGCGACCGCTTGAGGTGGCGGATGGACCTGGTGGCGGCGGCGGCGACGGCCGGCGGCAGCGCCGTGGTGAAGATGAAGCCCGGCGCATAGGAGCGCACCGCGTCGATGATGGCGCTGTTGCCGGCGATATAGCCGCCCAGCGTGCCGAACGCCTTGGCCAACGTGCCTTCGATGATATCGATGCGGTCGGCAAGCCCCTCGCGCTCGGTGATGCCGCCGCCGCGCGGTCCGTACATGCCGACGGCATGGACCTCGTCAATATAGGTCATGGCGTTGTAGCGTTCGGCCAGTTCGACGATCTGCTTGATTGGCGCAATGTCGCCGTCCATCGAATAGACGCTCTCGAACACGATCAGCTTGGCGCGTTCGCGGCCCGCCGCCTGTAGCAGGCTTTCGAGATGCGCGACGTCATTGTGACGGAAGATCTTCTTTTCGGCACCCGAGCGCCGCACGCCTTCGATCATCGAGGCATGGTTGAGCTCGTCCGAAATGATCAGGCAATTGGGCAAAAGCCGCGCAATGGTCGAAATCGAGGCCTCGTTGGAGACGAAGCCGGAGGTGAAGACGAGCGCGGCTTCCTTGTCGTGCAGGTCGGCCAGTTCCAGCTCAAGCTCGACCAACGGGTTCGAGGTGCCGGAAATGTTGCGGGTGCCGCCGGCGCCCGAACCCATCTTGCCGGCCGCGTTCTGGAAAGCGGCGATGACATCGGGGTTCTGGCCCATGCCGAGATAGTCGTTGGAGCACCAGACGGTGATTTCCTCGGCGCGGCCGTTGGAACGCCAGATAGCGCGCGGAAACTTGCCGACAATGCGCTCGAGATCGGCGAAAACCCGGTAGCGCCGCTCGGCGTGGAGCTGGTCGATCGCTTCCTCGAAGAACCGCTGATAGTTCATGTCGCCTTCCCAGTTTTGCGCGGGATCATAATCGTTGGCCCATTCGTCGTCCACCGGGCCGTTTTGGTCAAAATGCCACGCCCCAAGCCTGTTCCTAACGACCCCGGATCGTGGCCTATTCCCTTGATGTGGATCAATTTTGTTTCCGTACGATGCCACAGGCCGGTGAGACTGTTACGGATTTAACATTCAGGCGTTTCTAATGGCCTTGCCGCAGACTTTCCAGTAAGGCGGTGATTGAGACAGTTTCCGATAAATCATGAGTAAAAGAGGACACGGATGACGGTTTTGGTAACGGGCGGCGCCGGTTATATCGGCAGCCACATGGTCTGGGAACTGCTGGATGTCGGCGAGAGCGTCGTCGTTCTCGACCGCCTTTCCACCGGCTTCGAATGGGCGGTAGCGCCGGAAGCCAAGCTTGTCGTCGGCGATGTCGCCGATAGGGAATTGGTCGGCCAGATCATCCGGGATAACGAGGTCGACGCGATCATCCACTTCGCCGGTTCCATCGTGGTGCCGGAATCGGTTGCCGACCCGCTCGCCTATTACGAGAATAACACCTCCAAGACCCGCACGCTGATCGAAACCGCGGTGCACGAGGGCGTGCCGCATTTCATCTTCTCCTCGACCGCCGCCGTCTATGGCGGCGCCGGCCTGGAGCCGGTGCGCGAGGATGCCCGCCTGGCGCCGGAATCGCCCTACGGCCTGTCCAAGCTGATGAGCGAATGGATGCTGCGCGACGCAGCGCTTGCGCATCCCTTGCGGTACACGGCGCTGCGCTACTTCAACGTCGCCGGCGCCGATCCCAGGGGCCGGACCGGGCAGTCGACGCCTGGCGCCACGCATCTGATCAAGGTCGCCTGCGAGACCGCGCTCGGCAAACGCCCCTTCATGCAGGTGTTCGGCACCGATTATCCGACGCCGGACGGCACCTGCATGCGCGATTATATCCATGTCAGCGACCTGGCCGCGGCGCACCGGCTGGCGCTGCAGCGCCTGCGCGCCGGCGGCGGCAGCCTCGTCGCCAATTGCGGCTACAGCCACGGCTATTCGGTGCTCGAGGTCATCGACAGCGTGCGGCGCGCCTTCGGCCGGGATTTCGAGGTCAAGATGGGCGACCGGCGCCCCGGCGACGCCGCCGCCGTGGTTGCCAATTCGGACCTTGCACGCGCCGAACTCGGCTGGACCCCGCAACGCGACGACCTCGACCAGATCGTCGCCGATGCACTCGCCTGGGAGCGTATCCTCACCGGCAAGAACTCCGCGCGGGGCTGAGCCGGGCACTTCCGAGGGCTCGCAAGGCGCGCAGCGAAGCGCTATTGAAGGCATTGGCGGTGCGGCGTGGAGGCGCTGTGCCGCGAAGAGCTTTGGGGGGTGGCATGAAGATAACGGTGCTTGGAGCCGGTGTTGTCGGTACCGCGGCCGCGTATTATCTGGCCGCCGACGGCCATGAGGTCACCGTGATCGAGCGCCATCCGGCGCCGGCGCGCGGCACCAGCCAGTCCAATGCCGGCCTGGTGTCGCCGGGCGACGCCACCGCCTGGGCCTCCCCGTCGGCGCTGAAGACCTTCCTGCGCGCGCTCTGGAACCATGATCTCGGCATCAAGGTCAGGCTGCGCTTCGACCCCTATTTCCTCGCCTGGAGCCTGCGCTTCCTGCGCCAGTGCACGGTGGAGCGCCTGCGCGCCAACAGCCAGGTCAAACTGCGCCTGGCGCTCTATTCGCGCGACTGCATCAACGCGCTCTCCGACGCCACCGGCATCCACTATGACGAGCGAAAGAAGGGCATTCTTTATTTCTTCCGCTCGCAGCACAGTCTCGACACCGGCACCGACAACTACCAGTTTCTGGCAAAGCATGGCCTGCCGATCGAGATCGTCGGCCGCGACCGGCTGGTCGAACTTGAGCCCGGGCTCGCCGGAGTGAAGGTAAAGATCGCCGGCGGCGTTTATTCGCCAATCGACCAGACCGGGGATTCCAGGATATTCGTCGATGGGCTGGCCGCCTATGCCGCCGAAAAGCTCGGCGTCAGATTCCTGTTCGACACCACGGTCGAGGGGCTCGACATAGAGGGCGACTGGGTGCGTGCGGTCATGACGTCGGCCGGCCCGGTGACGGGCGATGCCGTCGTCATCGCCATGGGCCCCGAGAGCGGCCTGATCGGCCGCCGCTACGGTATCGACCTGCCCGTCTATCCGGTTAAAGGCTATAGCGCGACCATCCCGCTGGAGGACGAGAGCAAGGGACCGACCATGGGCGGCGCCGACGAGGACCGGCTGGTTGGCTACTCCAGGCTCGGAAACCGCCTGCGCATGTCCTCGACAGCCGAGTTCACCGGCTTCGACCGCAGCTTCAAGCCCAGCGACTTCAAGTCTATGCTGAGCACCGGCAAAGACCTTTTCCCTGGCGCTTTCGACGAGAAGAAGGCGCTGTTGTGGGCAGGTCTGCGGCCGATGATGCCCAACTCGGTGCCGGTCATCGGCAAGGCGAAATACAAGAACCTTTACCTCGACACCGGCCACGGCCATGTCGGCTGGACCATGGCCTGCGGCTCGGGCAAGTTCCTGGCCGACCTCGTCGCCGGCCGCAAGCCGGAGATCGACCCGCAAGGGCTGGTCTACGGGAACTGAGGGAGCTCTAGTCGTCGTGTTGGCATCGAGTCCATTCGCCGTGCACCCATTCGGCAAGCCATCCGCGCTCAAGCTGGCCAATCTGTGCCAAGTTTTCCTGCCTGGAGGTCAAATGGCCGAGACCGATAACTTCGAAATCTCCACAGTCCGCGGGATGATCATGTTCGCCGCAGGTCAGTTGCCACTCACCATCGAAATGATGAACGACCAGCGTCACCGGCCTCTCCGATCGAAAGACGTGCCCACATACAATTGCTCTGGTTTCCAACATTGAGGCCGTCACTGCGCAAAGTTTGACAAATATCGTACGACGATCTGGAAGATGCATCTGGCTGACAGATTCTACAAACCCTGAGTGACGAAATGTCCGGACCGCAAGTCGCTATCGACCTTGGCCGCATCGAGCGCAACGCCCGCACCATCGTCGAGCGCTGCGCGCTGTCCGGCATCAAGGTGTTCGGAGTTACGAAGGGCACATGCGGCATGCCGCAAGTGGCGCGGGCCATGCTGCGCGGCGGTGTTGCCGGCATCGCGGAATCGCGCTTCGAAAACATCCGCCGGCTGCGCGACAGCGGCATCAATGCGCCGGTCATGCTGCTGCGCAGCCCGCCCATGGCGCGCGTAGAGGAGGTCGTGCGCACCGTCGACATCAGCCTGCAGTCGGAACTGACCACCATCCGCGAGATATCGCGCATTGCCGAGCGCATGGGCCGCGTCCACGATATCATGCTGATGATCGATCTCGGCGATCTCCGCGAAGGCATCTGGCCAAGCGACCTGATCCCCACCGTCGAGCAGATCCTACAATTCAAGGGCGTGCGCATCGCCGGCATCGGCACCAATCTCGGCTGCTTCGGCGCCATAATGCCGACGCCGGAGAACCTTGGCCAACTCGTCGCCCATGCCTACAAAACCGAGCGCCTGTCCGGCAAAAGCCTCGACTTCATTTCCGGCGGCGCCTCGTCATCGCTGACGCTGCTGCTCGAAGGCAAGCTGCCGCCCGGCATCAACAATCTGCGCGTGGGCGAGGCGATCCTGCAAGGCGGTGTCGAAACTTTCCGAGACGTGCCATGGCCGGAACTCGAACCCGATGCCTGCCGGCTGACCAGCGACGTCATCGAGGTCAAGCTCAAGCCGTCGCGGCCGATCGGCACGTCCGGCTACGACGCCTTCGGCAACCAGCCGGTCTTCGCCGACGAGGGCGACCGGCTGCGCGCCATCGCCAATATAGGCCGCGAGGACGTGCTGGTGGAAGGGCTGACGCCGATCGCCAAAGGGGTGAGGGTGCTAGGCGCTTCCAGCGACCATCTGCTGCTCGATGTGCAGGATGCCGATCCGCGACCCACCGTCGGCGACCGCGTCGCCTTCCGCATGAATTATGGCGCCATGCTTCTGGCGATGACCTCGGAATATGTCGAGAAGGCGCCGATGCACGACGTCGCGGATTTCTCCGGCCGCAAGATGGTGTCGATCTCGGCCGAACCGGAAGCCGGCGGGATTATCGCCCGCGAGGGAACCGGCGCGCGGCTGGAGGCAATGAATTTCGACGTGGTCGAACTCGCCGACGTCGAGCGGCCGCCCTCGGGCTTGATCCGGCTCGCTGCCGGCGCCGATCGCCGTATCGCCCACAAGGCGCTGACCGCAACGGCGCGCGCCACGCATTCCTTCGGCTTGATCTGGATCGATTCCATCGCCGCCCTGATGCCCGAGGACGAGGAGGCCGAAGACATGCCTGAAGTCTCGGTGCTGGCCCGCGCGCTCGGTCTCGATCACAAGCCCGGCGCGCTGCAGCCGCAGCTGTCGCCGGAAAATGTCGTCATCGTCGGCCTGCGTCACGCCGATCCTGCCGAGGCGAGGGTGCTCAAGGATTCGCGCGTCTCGGCCTTCACCATGACCGATATCGACGCCATGGGCATGCGCGACCTCATGCATGACGCGATCCGCATCGCGACGTCGGGCACGCAGGGCTTTCACGTCAGCTATTCGCCGACGGCGACCGAATTTGCTGGTTGGGCTGCGGGCTCGGGCGGGCTGACGGTGCGCGAGACACATCAGGCGATGGAGGCGATCGCGCTCTCCGGCGGCCTGCTGTCGATGGATGTTTCCGGACTGACCGCCGGTCTGGAGCCGCGGATTGGCGCCGACGCCGTCAACTTCGTCATGTCGGCCTTTGGCAAGCGGATTTTGTGATCAGCCTTGCGCGTCGACTGCCGCGCGCCACGCGGTGACATAGGCCGCCCAGACCGGGTCGGTCTGCGGTTCAGTTCTCTCGCCCTTGCCGTGTGGCACGGACTGATCCGTTGCCAGCAGCGCCCCGCCGATGCTGGTGCCGGTGGCGGCCTCGGAGGCGATGACGATTCGCGCGGTCGCTGCCGCCAGCATGCCGACAAAGAGGCGGTTGCGGGCAAACGGTCCTTCCACGGTGGTCGGGCCGTCGGCGCCGATCAGCTCAAGGCAGGTCGCCGTCATCAGCGCCAGATAGAAGGAGATGGCGGCGAACCGCTCGCCTTTGCTGATGCCCTCGGCACCAAGCCATGCCGCGGCATGGTGCGGGAACGGTCCTGATCCCTGCTGGGTAGAAGGCAAAAGCAGCATCTTTTTTGTCAGAACGGCCAGCACCTCGCTGCCGCTGCAGTCCTGCGGCTTGTCCTTGGTCAGCTGGGAAAACTCGCGGCCACCCATGAACCGCGCCGAGGGGACGGGAGCGCCAAGCGCGCTGACATTGACCAGCGTGTCGCGCGCAGCATCGAGCGCAATCTCTCTTCGGCCGACCGCCATTGACACCACCCAGGTGCCGGTCGAGACGACCGAGAAGGGCGGCGCGTCGGACAGGAGATGCGGCAGCAGCGAGGCGTTGGAATCGTGCAGTCCGCAGAAAACCGGGGTCTGCGGATCGAGCCCGGTGCGCGCGGCAAGCACCGGCAGGATCGGGCCGAGCTGGCCCCTGGCCGGCCGCACCGGCGCCATCAGCCTGCGCCAATCCAGCCTGTCGACCATCGAGGAAAAGTCCGCCTCCCAAGGGCTCCACAGATCGGTGTGGCAGCCGAGCGAGGTCACCTCGTTGGCGGCAACGCCGGTCAGGCGCAGCGCCCAGTATTGCGGATACATCAGCATCGCGGCGGCCCTGGCGAATTCGGTGGGAAAACGCTTCTCAAGCCAGAAGAATTGCGCACCGAGATTGAGGCCGAGCGGCAGGCGCGGCGTCCCAGTCTCAATGAAGGGCGGACGGATCGCACTATACTCTGTAGCCAGCCTGTCGGGGCCGTCGAACTCATAGTCGAGGACAGGCAGCACCAGTTCGCCCGCTGCGTCGACCAGCACGCCGGTCGCACCATGCGTGGTGATCGAAATCGCGTCGATACGCTGTTCGCGGTTGAGGCTGGCAAGGCTGTTGAGGATGAACCTCCACAGCGACTCGACATCGTGATGCGGGTAGGGCGCTTGCCGCAGCGGCGCGTTCGCCATGCGGCGCAACCCCACTTCGCTCAGCGTGACGAGATCGACCAGCGCGACCTTGGCGTTGGTCTTGCCGATGTCGATGACGGCGATATGGCGCAGCCCACTCATGCCAAATGGAACATTGTTTCCAGGGGGATGGCCACCGGTTGGTTGTCCGGCCTGGTCTCCATGATGTCGGCCATGTGCGCCCACCAGCGCTGCATCACCGGGTGCTTCGGCAGGTCGGCCATGCCATGGTCGTCCCGCCGCCACAGCACGCCGAACAGGATGTTGGTGTCTTCATCGAGATGGATCGAATAATCGGAAACGCCGGCCTCTCTCAGCAGCGCCACCAGCGACGGCCAGATCTCATCGTGGCGCTTTTTGTACTCGGCTTTCATGCCGGGTTTGAGCTGCATCTTGAAGGCGTATTTCTCGGGCATCAGCTGTTACCGCGCAGCCGTCGCCAGACGATCGGCAGCGCGATGACGAAGATCAAGAGCAGGCCGATGAAGATCGACATGACGATGCCGGGCACGTTGAGCAGGCCGAGGCCGAAGGTCACCAGCCCCATGATAAAGGCGGCGAGCACGACGCCAACAATGCTGCCGGAGCCGCCCAGAATGCTGACGCCGCCCAGCACCACCATGGTGATGACCTCAAGCTCATAGCCCTGCGCGATCGACGGCCGCGTCGAGCCGAGCCGCGAGGTGATCAGCACCGAGGCGATGCCGGCCATCAGCCCGGTCAGGCAAAACAGGATGAATTTGATGCGGCCGACGCGAACGCCGGAAAACTGTGCCGCGACCGGATTGTTGCCGATGGCAAAGACACGGCGGCCGAAGCTGGTGCGATGCAGCAGGAACCAGTAGGCGACGGCCGCGATGAGGAAGAGCACCAGTTCGAACGACACCACCCACCAGACATAACCCTGGCCGAAGAAAGCAAAACTCTCGGGATAGCCTTTGTAGGCCTGATCGCCCAGGATGATGAAGGCAATGCCGCGAAACAGGCTCATCGTGCCGATGGTGACGACGATGGAGGGCAGGCCGAGCCTTGTCACCAGGAGCCCGTTGAAGGCGCCGCAACCGAGCCCGACGACGATGCCGATAGCCACCAGCATCGGCGTGTCGGCGCCGGCCTGTACCGCCATGCCCATCATGGTCGAGGCGAGCGCGATGATGGCGGCGACCGACAGGTCGATCTCGCCCGAAATGATCAGCAGCGCCATGGCGAAGGCGATCAGGCCTTTCTCGGTGAAATTGAAGGTCAGGTCCGACAGCGAATAGGCATCGAGGAAATAGGGCGATGCGAAGCTGTTGATGGCGAAGATGGCGACCGCCACGACGACCAGCAGCGCTTCCCAGGAAAAGATCGCCGAGGAGAGCGGCTTGTCGAGCCGGTCGGGAATGTGGCGCGGGGCGGGGGTGTCGGTCATGCCGCCTCCGCCTTCCTCAGGATGATCCGCCCCTGCTGGCGTTCGCCGCGCGCGTTGAGCACGACGGCCAGGATGATGGCGCTCCCTGAAATCGCCATCTGCCAGAAGGGGGAGATGTTGATCACCGGCAGTGCGTTGGAGATGATGCCGAGGAACAGCGCCCCTAACACCGCGCCCCCGACCGAGCCGATGCCGCCGGCAATCGAAATGCCGCCGATGACGCAGGCGGCGATGATATTGAGTTCATAGCCATTGGCGACCTCGACCGAGGCGATGACATAACGAGAAATCCAGAGATAACCGGCGAGCCCGCCGATCATGCCGGAAATGCAGAAGACGATGAATTTGGTTCGGCCGACATCGATGCCGGCATAGACCGACGCCGTCGGGTTGACGCCGATGGCATAGATCGAACGGCCAAGCGCGGTTCGCGTCATCACCACGAAGAACAGCGCGATGACCAGTATGGCGATCCAGGACAGAACCGGAATGCCCAGGAAAGCTGCGCGCTGGAAGCCGATGAAGTCCGGGCTCATCTTGTCGGCATTGACCCATGCGCCGCCGGAGAGCACGAAGGTGGCGCCGCGATAGATGGTGAGCGTGCCCAATGTCACCACGATCGAAGGGATGTTCAGCCGCCACACCAGCAGGCCGTTGATGGCGCCGAGCACCAGTCCGACGGCCAGCGCAATGACGATCAGCAGCGGGATCGGGATCGCCGGATGCGCGGCGTTCAGCATCGCCACCACCATGCCGGTGAAGCACAGGTTGGAGGCCATCGACAGGTCGATCGAGCGGGTCAGGATGACGACCATCTGTCCCAGCGCCAGGATCATCAGGATCGAGGTGTCGTTGAACACCTGGGCGAGATTGCCGGGGTCGGCAAAGGCCGGGAAGCGCGTCGAGATCAGAGCAATCAAAACGACGATCGCCGCTGCCAGCCAGATCTCGCGGTATTTAAGGAGAGCCTTCATGCCGCGATCCCCGCTGCCGTCCGGACCAGCGTTTCGGCGTCCAGCCCCTTATTATCGTAGACCGCCGCAACCAGCCCTTCGCGCATGACGACGACGCGGTCGGACATGCCCAGAATCTCCGGCAGTTCCGACGACACCATGATCACCGACAGGCCCTGCGCGACGAGCTCCGCCATGAAGCCGTGCACGGCGGCCTTGGAGCCGATGTCGATGCCCTTGGTCGGCTCATCCAGGATGATCACCTTGGGCGCTGTCGCCAGCCATTTGGCGATGACGATCTTCTGTTGGTTGCCGCCCGACAGCGTGCCGACATCCTGGCTCAGCGACGAGGCGCGCAGGTCTAGCCGCTCGGTGTAGGAGCGGGCGAGCGCGAATTCGTCCGACAATCGCAGCAGGCCGGATTTGGAGGTGCGCTTGAGCGAGGGAAGCGAGACGTTTTGGAAGATCGGCAGGCCGATCACCACGCCCTGCTTGCCGCGCTCCTCCGGCACGTAGACGATGCCGGCTTCGATGGAATCCGCCGCCGATTTCGGCGTGATCACCTTGCCTTCCAGCGTGATCGTGCCGCCCGATATGCGGGTGATGCCTGAAATCGCCTGCATCACCTCTGACCGCCCGGCGCCGACCAGGCCATAGAAACCGAGGATCTCGCCCTCGTGCAGCTCGAAGCCGATATCGCTGAATTCGGTCGGGTGCGACAGGCCGGATACAGACAGCACCGGCGCGCCGATCTCGGCCTTGCGTTGCGGGAAGATGTGGTCGACCGAGCGGCCGACCATCATGCGCACGATCTGGCTCTGGCCGGCATCCTTTATAAGGCCCTCGCCAACCATCTCGCCGTCGCGGAACACGGTGTAGCGATCGGCGATCCGATAGATCTCGTCGAACTTGTGGCTGATGAACAGGATCGCCTTGCCTTCCTCCTTGAGGAATTCGATCAGCAGGAAAAGCTCCTCGATCTCCTTCATCGAAAGGGCTGCGGTCGGCTCATCCATGATGACGATCTGCGCATCGATCGACATCGCGCGAGCAACCGCTACCAGATGCTTGTTGGCGATGCCGAGGTCTTTCAGCCGCGCATCGGCGTTGATATGGCCGGCATGCATGGTGTCGAGCACTTCGCGCGCGTGTTTTCGCATGGTGCGCCAGTCGATGGTGCCTAGCCGCGTGCGCGGCGCATGGCCGAGAAAAATGTTTTCGGCGACGCTCAGATCGTCGAACAGCACGGTTTCCTGATGAATGGCGGTGACGCCGTGGCCGAAGGCGGCATGCGCGCTGGGCAGGGTGACGGCCTGGCCGTCAATGCTGATCGTGCCGGCGTCGGGCTGGTAGATGCCGGTCATGATCTTGACCAGCGTCGACTTGCCGGCACCGTTTTCACCGATCAGCGCCGTAACCTGGCCGGGGTAAAGCGACAGGCTGACATTGTGCAGCGCGCGCACGCCGGGAAAGCTTTTGGAGACGCCGGACAGCGTCAGGCGCGGGGCAGGACCCGTGGGCTCCTCCTTCGCAATGCCGTGCTGGGCTGTCGTGTCCATATCCGTATCAAGCCCTGAAACAAGGTCCGTTTAAAGTCGCGGCGGGATTTTGGTCCCGCCGCGCTTGGTCCGAGATCAATAGATCTTGGAGAACTTTTCGATGTTGGACTTGTCGAACTGGAAGGGCGGAGCCATCGCAGCCGAGTTGCTGTCATCGAGCGTGACCTTGCCGACGCGGCCGATCGACAGCGTTGCGCCCGGCTTTGCCTCTTCCTTCTTCACCGCCAGATCATGAGCGAGGTAGACGGCGGAGTAGCCGAGGTCGATCGGGTTCCAGAGGGCAACCGCCTGGCTGGAACCGTTGTCGATGAACTTCTTGAACTCCGACGGCAGCGCCAGACCCGTGACATTGACCTTGCCGATCAGGTTCGCGTCGGTGACGACCTGGGCAGCGGCAACGACGCCGACGGTGGTCGGCGCGATGATCGCCTTGAGGTTCGGATAGGATTTCAGCAGGCCCTTGGCTTCGTCGGTGCTCTTGGCCGAATCGTCATCGCCGTAGACGGTGGCGACGAGTTTGATCTTGGGGAATTTTTCCGGCAGGATTTTCTTGGCCGCGTCGATCCAGGCGTTCTGGTTGGTCGCGGTCGACGAAGCCGACAGAATGGCGACTTCGCCGCCTTCCGGCAGATAGTCGGCGGCAAGCTTGATGATGGTCTCGCCGATCAGGCCGGTGTCGGACGGGTTGAGGTGCAGCTGGCGGCCTTCCTTGGCGACGCCCGAATCCCACGAGATGACGGTGATGCCGCGCTCCATCGCCTTCTTCAGCACCGGCACCAGCGCGTCGGCGTCATTGGCCGAAATCGCAATGGCGTTGACCTTCTGCGCGATCAGCGAATTGACCACTTCGATCTGCGCTTCGGCGGTCGCCTTGGTCGGGCCGGTGTAGATGATGTCGACATCGCCGAGTTCCTTGGCCGCCTCTTCGGCACCCTTATTGGCGGCGTCGAAGAAGCCGTTGCCGAGCGACTTCACCACCAGCGCGATCTTGACGTTCTCGGCATAGGCGGCATTCACGAACATGGCGGCCGAGAACGCGGCCGTCACCATCAATTTCTTCAGAAAGCTCATCGTATTTCCTCCCTTGAGCGTTGCATTCCATCGTCGCTGCGGTTGGCCTCAGGCCTGCAGCGAGGATTCTTCCTTTGCCGACTTGCGGGCGACGGTCAGCGTCACACCCGCGGCCTCCAGCATGTTGGCTTCGCGATCCTCGATGCCGTCATCGGTGATGACGGTGGCGATGCGCTTGAGCCCGCACAGGATCAGGCTCGAGCGCTGGCGGAATTTCGATGAGTCGACCAGCACCACCAGTTCGTCGGCCTGGTCGATCAGTTTCTGCTCCGCCTGGATCAGCAGCGGGTCGCCTTCCATCAGGCCAAGCGGCCCGAGCCCTTGAGCGCCCATGAACATGCGGCGCGCGTAGAAATTACGCGTCACGTCATTGTCGAAGGGCGAGAGGATGATGTTCTGCTCGCGGTAGATGGTGCCGCCCGACAGCATGACGGTGTTCTTCGAATGCTTGAGCAGGTGCTCGGCGATGGGGAACGAATTGGTGAAGATCGGCATGCGGCGTCCGGTCAGGAAATGCACCATCTGGAAGGTGGTGGTGCCGCCATTGATGATGATCGGTTCGCCGTCCTTGCACAGCTCCACCGCTTCGCGCGCAATCGCGCGCTTCTGCGAAGCGTTAAGCGTTTCGTTGACGGAAAAGGGCCGGCCGGCGAGGCCGATGAACTGCGGTGGCGAGATCGCCTCGGCGCCGCCACGCACGCGACGCAGGCGCTTTTGCACATGAAGAGCCGCGATATCGCGCCGGATCGTCGCCTCGGAGGAGTCCGTCAGGTCGACCATCTCCTGCACCGTCACCACAGGCTTTTCCTGGACGGCGGACAGAATGATCCTGTGGCGCTCTTTTTCGTGCATGGTTCCTCCCTGCATGGTCATGAGGCACTAGAAAACCACCAGTGTCAATCATTTCCGCTCATATAATTTCATTGTGCAGTGCAATATGATCGATCTTGATCGTTTATGATTGACAACCGAGATGCTTGCGTAGACATTTCCGGCAAAATGGACCGCGCCTTTTGCGTCCCAGGGAGGATAATCATGCTCGACAAGCGCTCCGGCTCGCGCCTTGCCAACCTTTGGGACGATGCTAAAGCCAAGGGGCTGAGCGAGCCTGAGCTTCTGGTCTATCGCTCCAACACGCTCGGCTCCGACAAGCGTGTCACCAATTATGGCGGCGGCAACACCTCGTCCAAGATCCGGCAGAAGGACCCGCTCTCCGGCGCCGAAGTCGAAGTGCTATGGGTCAAGGGCTCGGGCGGCGACAGCGCCTCGATCAAGCTGGACGGTTTCGCCACGCTTTACATGGACAAACTGCAGGCGCTGAAAGGCCTTTATCGCGGCGTCGCGCATGAGGACGAGATGGTGGGCTATCTTCCCCACTGCACCTTCAATCTCAACCCGCGCGCGGCCTCGATCGACACGCCGCTGCACGCCTATGTGCCGAAGCCGTTCGTCGATCACATGCATCCCGATGCCATTATCGCGATTGCCGCGGCCAAGGGTTCCAAGGCGTTGACCAAGGAGATCTTCGGTGACGCCATCGGCTGGCTGCCGTGGAAGCGGCCGGGCTTCGAACTTGGCCTCTGGCTGGAGAAATTCTGCGTCGAACACCCCGAGGCCAAGGGCGTCATCCTCGAAAGCCACGGCTTGTTCACCTGGGGCGACACACCCAAGGAGTGCTATGAGACGACGATCTCGGTCATCAACCAGGCGATCGAGTGGTTCGAGCGCCGCTCCGAGGGTCTCGCCATCTTCGGCGGCGAAGTCGTCAAATCGCTCGACGCCGCTGAGCGCCGCGCCATCGCGGCGAGACTGATGCCGAGGATTCGCGGCCTGATTTCGGAGAAGAGCCACAAGCTCGGCCATTTCGACGATTCCGCCGCCGTGCTCGAATTCGTCAACTCCAGGGATTTGCGCCCGCTGGCGGCGCTCGGCACTTCATGCCCGGATCATTTCCTGCGCACAAAAATTCGCCCGCTGGTTATCGAGTTCGACCCAGCGAAGCCCGACGTCGAAGCCGTTATCGCCCGACTCGCCGACGATATTGCTGAGTACCGTGTCGGCTACCAGGCCTATTACGACAGCTGCAAGCATCCGGACTCGCCCCCGATCCGTGACCCCAACGCCGTGGTCTACCTGATGCCCGGCGTCGGCATGTTCACCTTCGCCGGCGACAAGGCGACGGCGCGCATCTCGGGCGAGTTCTACGTCAATGCCATCAACGTCATGCGCGGCGCCTCGACCGTCTCGTCCTATGTCGGCCTGCCGGCGCAGGAAGCCTTCGACATCGAATACTGGCTGCTCGAGGATCTGAAGCTGCAGCGCATGCCGAAGCCGAAGTCGCTCGCGGGCCAGATCGCGCTGGTCACCGGCGGCGCCGGCGGCATCGGCCGCGCCACCGCCAGCCGACTGCTGCGCGAAGGCGCCTGCGTCGTGCTGGCCGATATCGACGAGGCCGCACTTGCCAGCGCCAATGACGAACTGGCGAAAGCCTATGGCAAGGACTTCGTCCGGCCGGTGCTGATCAACGTCACCGCGGAGGAGCAGGTGATTTCCGGCTTCGCCCAGACAGCCGTCGAGTTCGGCGGCATTGATATTCTCGTCTCCAACGCAGGCCTCGCCTCCTCGGCGCCGATCGAGGAGACGACGCTGGCGCTGTGGAACAAGAACTTGGACATATTGTCGACCGGCTATTTCCTGGTCTCGCGCGAAGCCTTCCGGCTGTTCCGCGCCCAGAAGATCGGCGGCAATGTCGTCTTCGTTGCCTCCAAGAACGGTCTTGCGGCGTCGCCCAACGCCGCCGCCTATTGCACCGCCAAGGCCGCCGAAATCCATCTCGCTCGCTGCCTGGCGCTGGAAGGCGCCGAAGCCCAGATCCGGGTCAATGTCGTCAATCCGGACGCCGTGCTGCGCGGCTCGAAAATCTGGACCGGCGAGTGGAAGGAACAGCGCGCCGCCGCCTACAAGATGTCGACCGACGATCTGGAAGAACACTACCGCTCGCGCTCGATGCTGAAGCGCTCGGTGTTTCCCGAAGACATTGCCGAAGCGATTTATTTCTTCGCCTCCGACATGTCGGCCAAATCCACCGGTAACATCATCAACGTCGACGCCGGCAACGCGCAGAGCTTTACGCGCTGAGTTAAGAGCGGAGCGCTTCTCTTCTCCCCGTCACTATAAGGGGAGAAGGTGGCCCGAAGGGCCGGATGAGGGGCAGCGCTGACTGAACGCATTGGGAGGAATAGCACTTGTCCGAAACCATCATCGCCGCCGATCTCGTCTCCAGCCACAACGCCCAGCGCAAACCCGACCTCGAGCGCGACTACGCCTCTCTCGGCGAACGCCTCGACCGCCGCGGCATCGCCATCGATGCCATCCGCGACAAGGTCGAGAAATTCGCCGTCGCCATTCCGTCCTGGGGCGTCGGCACAGGCGGCACGCGGTTTGCCCGTTTTCCCGGCGCCGGCGAGCCGCGCGACATTTTCGACAAGATCGAGGACTGCGCCGTCATCAGCCAACTGACGCAGGCGACGCCGACCGTCTCGCTGCATATACCGTGGGACAAGACCGATCCGAACCGGCTGAGGCAGGCGGCCTCGCGCTTCGGCCTCGGCTTCGACGCCATGAATTCCAACACCTTCTCGGATGCCAGGGACCAAAAACTGTCCTACAAGTTCGGGTCGCTGTCGCATGCCGATGCCGGCACGCGCCGGCAGGCAGTCGAGCACAATCTGGAATGCATCGAGATCGGCAAGACGCTTGGTTCCAAAGCGCTGACGGTGTGGATAGGCGACGGCTCGAATTTCCCCGGCCAGGTCAATTTCGCCAAAGTCTTCGAGCGCTATCTCGACGCGATGAAGGAGATCTATGCCGGACTGCCCGCCGACTGGAAGCTGTTCACCGAACACAAAATGTACGAGCCGGCTTTCTACTCCACGGTCGTGCAGGACTGGGGAACCAATTACATGATCGCCAAGGAGCTGGGCGACAAGGCGTTCTGCCTGGTCGACCTCGGCCACCATGCGCCCAATGTCAACATCGAGATGATCGTATCGCGGCTGATCCAATTCAAAAAGCTCGGCGGCTTCCACTTCAACGATTCCAAATATGGCGACGACGACCTCGATGCCGGCTCGATCGATCCCTACCGGCTGTTCCTGGTCTTCAACGAACTGGTCGATGCCGAACTGTCGGGCGCGGAAGGGTTCGACCCCGCCCACATGCTCGACCAGAGCCACAACGTCACCGACCCGATCGAAAGCCTGATGCTGTCGGCAGTCGAGGTGCAGCGCGCCTATGCGCAGGCGCTGCTGGTCGACCGCAAGGCGCTCGAGGGTTTCCAAGACGGCAATGATGCGCTGATGGCGACGCAGACGCTGAAAGCTGCCTACCGCACCGATGTCGAGCCGATCCTGGCCATGGCGCGGCTGAACACAGGCGGCGCCATCGATCCAGTCGCCGCATATCGCGCGGCGGGCTACCGGGCGAAGGTCGCGGCGGAACGGCCGGCGGTTGTGGCCGGTTCAGGCGGGATTGTTTGAGATTGGCTAATCTCCACCACAGGGGGGAGATCAGCTTGCCTCCGCCAGCAGGCGAACACCAATATATGTTCGCTCATATTGATGATGGACTCGGCCGCTCCATGTAGGTCTTCTAGCCACACTGCACTTGGAGCACCGCCATGCCCTTGACCCGCCGGACGCTGATTGGCGTCACCCTTTCGCTCGCAATTGCGCTCGCGCCATCCGGCGCGCTCCATGCCGCATCGCCTCAACCTGCGAAGGGCGAGCACGGCATGGTCGTCACCGCCCAGCATCTGGCGTCGGAAGCCGGCGTCGAGGTGCTGAAGAAGGGCGGCAATGCCGTCGATGCGGCGGTCGCCGTCGGCTATGCGCTCGCCGTCGTCTACCCTAATGCCGGCAATATCGGCGGTGGCGGGTTCATGACCATCCGCTTCAAGGACGGCAAATCGACCTTCCTCGATTTCCGCGAGCGCGCGCCGCTGGCGGCAACCAAGACCATGTATCTCGACAAGGACGGCAATCCGGTGAAGGGCGCCAGCCTTGATGGCTACCTTGCGGTCGGCGTACCGGGTTCCGTGGCAGGGTTCGAGATGGCTCGTGAAAAATATGGCACGCTGCCACGCCAGGATTTGATGGCGCCGGCAATTGCCTATGCCAAGGATGGCTTCATCCTCGACCAGGGCGACGCTGCTTCATTCGCAAGCAATGCCGCACGGCTGGCGAAGGACCCTGCCGCCGCCGCCATCTTCCTGAAGCCTGACGGCAAACCCTATGGCGCCGGCGAGCGTCTCCTCCAGCCCGATCTTGCAGCCTCGCTCGCCGCCATCTCCGAAAAGGGCGCCGACGCCTTCTACAAAGGCGCCATCGCCGACGCCATCGTCAAGGCGAGCGGCGCCAGGGGCGGCATTCTGGCCAAGGCAGACTTCGAGCAATATAAGGTACGCGAGCTGCAACCGGTGAGCTGCACCTATCGCGGCTATGAGATCACGTCCTCGCCGCCGCCAAGCTCCGGCGGCGTCATCATCTGCGAAATCCTCAACGTGCTGGAGGGCTACCCGCTGTCCTATCTTGGCGCCGGCTCGGCCGAGACGGTGCATGTCATGGTCGAGGCGATGCGTTACGCCTATGTGGACCGCAACTCGGCGCTCGGCGATCCCGATTTCGTCGACAATCCGGTCTCGAAACTGCTCGACAAGGGTTACGCCAAGGAGATCCGCGACAAGATCGACCCGTTCCGCGCCGGCGTCTCGCAGGATTTGATGCCGAAGGGCTTCGGCGAGTCGAAGGAAACGACGCACTATTCGATCATCGACGATGACGGCAATGCGGTCGCGGTCACTTATACGCTGAACGGCTCGTTCGGCGCCGGCGTGGTCGCGGACGGCACCGGCATCCTGCTCAACAACGAGATGGATGATTTCACCCAGAAGCCTGGCGTGCCCAACCTCTACGGTCTCGTGCAGGGAGAGGCCAATGCTATCCAGCCGAAGAAGACGCCGCTGTCATCGATGAGCCCGACCATCGTCGCCAAGGACGGCAAGCCGTTCATGGTTATCGGCAGCCCCGGCGGCTCGCGCATCATCACCATCACGCTGGAAGCCATCGTCAACGTCATCGACCACGGCATGAACATCCAGGAGGCGATCGACGCATCGCGCATCCACCATCAATGGCTGCCCGACACGATCTATGTCGAACCCTTCGGCCTGTCGCCCGACACTGAAAAACTGCTGGCCGGCATGGGCTACCACCTCGATCTCGCGGATTCTACCTGGGGTCAGGCGGCCGGCATTCTTGTCGGCGGCAAGAGCCTGGCGGAAATCGAGAAGGGCGGCGGCGCCCGCTACAACGGCGCCATCGACAGCCGCGCCGCATCCGGCGAGGCGATTGGCTACTGATCAAAACAAGAGATTGATCAGAGGACGAGCGTAAGCGTCGACCCGACGAGCATCAGCGCCGCGATCACGACGAACGCCGCGTAGATGCGGGGACGGTCGAGGAGCAGCGCATTGCCCGATATCCAGGCCGCGGTTGCGCCGCCAAGCGCAAACAGGAAGCCGTTCCGGTGACCAAAGGTCATGGAAGCGGCCATCAGCCCGCCAATGATCAGCGCGCCGAAGACGATGATCACGGCAACGGCGTATTTCTCGAAGTCGTTGCCGCCGCCCATGGCCGGGCCGATCGCGTTCAAATTCGTCAGATCGTCCGGATCGAACGGGTTGGTCGATCCATATTCATCTTGACCGACAGGTTCTCGCATCATTCATTCTCCGCTGACCGGCAACAAATCATCAACATCTGCCGAGCGCAACCGGATCGCGCCGTGCCGAAGGCCGCCGATGCGGTCTTCAACACTTTCTGATGCCGACTTGCCACGGTTTTTTTGCGCCGGTTCACAAAATCTACCCTGCTTTCGGGTCCACACGCCTGAATACCTGGAAAATGAATTACCTGGAAAAATCGCTGCGCACGATGCGGTGCCGCTGCAGCTTGTCGTAGAAGGTCTTGCGCGGAATGCCGAGCGCTTCAATCGTGCGCCGGACATCGCCGTCATTGCGGCCAAGCGCCTCGCGGATGACATTGGCTTCATAGCGTTCCAGCCGTTCCGGCAGTGAGCTGGCGTCATCCGGCTCCGCCGGGGCGGAAGGTGGCGCTTGCGCCGCTTCCTCGAGTCCCAGCACGAAACGCTCGGCGAAATGCGCGAGTTCACGCACGTTGCCCGGCCAGTCGTGCTGGCTCAGATGGCGGTGCACTGAGGCAGGCACGGCTGGCATTTGCCGGCGGAAGCGGGCGGCTGCACGCTCTGCGAAGTAGAAGAACAGCAGGGCGACGTCGTCGCGGCGTTCGCGCAGCGGCGGGATCGAGATCGTCACCACATTGAGCCGGTAGTAGAGATCCTCGCGGAAGGCGCCGCGCCGGCTGGCATCGCCGAGATCGACCTTGGCGGCGGCGACGACGCGCAGGTCGACCGGCCGGATTTCATTGGTGCCGAGCGGCGTCACCTCGCGCATTTCCAGCACCCGCAGCATCTGCACCTGGGTCGAGGCCGGCATGCTTTCGATCTCGTCGAGAAACAGCGTGCCGCCGCTCGAATGCTCGATGCGGCCGATGCGCTTCTTCTGTGCGCCGGTGAAGGCGCCGGCCTCATGGCCGAACAGTTCGCTTTCGATCACCGTATCCGGCAGCGTGCCGCAATTCAGCGCCACGAAATTGCCCTTGGCGCGGCGGCTCCAGCGGTGCAGCAGGCTCGCCACCACCTCCTTGCCGGAGCCGGTCTCGCCAGTCACCAGCACGTCGACATCGGTGTCGGCGATCTGCCGCAGCGTGCGGCGCAGCCGCTCCATCGCCGGCGTCTGGCCGATCAGCGGCAGGCCGTCCTGCGCCTGTTCGGCGCTTTCGCGCAGCGCGCGGTTCTCCATCACCAGTCGGCGTTTTTCCGCCGCCCGCGCCACACTTTGCGCCAGCCGGTCGGCGGCGAACGGCTTGGTGATGAAGTCGTAGGCGCCGTCCTTGATCGCCTTGACCGCAACCGCGATGTCGCCATGCCCGGTGACCAGAATGACCGGAATGTCGGCATCAAGCTGCAAGACGCGGTCGAAGAGCTGCAGGCCGTCAATGCCGGGCATGCGGATGTCGGACACCACCACGCCGGGAAAATTGGCGTCGAGCCCGGCCAGCGCCTCGGCCGCCACCGCAAAGGCCGAGACGGAAAAACCAGCGAGTTCCAGCGTCTGCCGAGTGGCCCTCAACAATTCGCTGTCGTCGTCGATCAATACGACCGGTGCGGTGTCCATCATGCTGCCCTGGCGAGGTGAATGGTAAAGCGCGTGCCGGCCTGGCCGCTCACCACCTCGATGCGTCCGCCATAGTCGGCGACGATGTCCTGCGAGATGACGAGGCCGAGCCCGAGGCCCTTTTCCTTCGAGGTGTTGAACGGCGTGAACAATGAGTTGAGGATGGCAGGCGAAATGCCCGGCCCATTGTCGGCGACGGCAAGAGCCACGCCGTCGGCCGTCTCCTGCGCCGACACCTGCACCCTGGCGCCGTCGCGACCGTCCAGCGCTTCCAGCGCATTCTGGAACAGGTTGATCAGTACCTGTTCGAGCCGCAGCCGGTTGCCCATCACCTTGAGCGTTACCGGCGGCAGCGTGATATCGAGCGCGTCCAGCCGGCCGGCAAAGCGGCTTCTGAGCAGCACCACGGCGCCCTCGATGACGCCGCGCAGTTCGACCGGTTCGGCTGCCGTGCGCCCCTTGCGGGCAAAGACCTTCAACTCTTCGGTGATGCCGCCGATGCGCTCGGTCAGCGCGGCAATCGCTCCAAGGTTCTCCTCGGCCGAGGCGGTCTGCTTGCGCTCCAGGAACACACGCGCATTGTCGGCATAGGCGCGGATGGTCGCCACCGGCTGGTTGATCTCATGCGCGACGCCGGCGGCAACCTGGCCGAGGGTAGCAAGACGGTTGGCCTGCACCAGTTCCTGCTGCATGACCTGAAGCTTGGCTTCGGTGCTGCGGTGATCGGTGATCTCGGCCTGCAGCCGGTCGCGAGCCAGGCTGAGGTCATGCGTACGCTCGACGACGCGGCGCTCGAGCTCGATGCGCGCTGCCTGTTCGGCGGCGATGCGCATCTGCGCCGACTGACGGCGCCACAGGAGATAGCCGGCCAGCGCCAGCAACGGCACCACGACGCCCAGCGCCAGCAGCCGCATCTCACGCACCGCAGCCGCGATCGGCGCTTCGACCGGCACGAGATAATCGAGCCGCCATGGCGTCGATTGGACCAGTGTCGAAAGCCTGAGATATTCGGCATCGCTGCCGCCCGGTGTTATCGCATGCACCATCGACACGTCAGGGCTCAATGCCTCGGGGCGTGTGATCGGCAAGGGGATCAGCGGCGCGTTGCCGAATTGCTGGCTGCTCCGGATGGCGGCAGCCACCGGGCCGGTCAGCGGCGCGGTGGTCATGAAGCGCCAGGACGGCACGCTGGTGATCAGCACGACGCCGTGGTCGTCGCTGACATAGGCCGGCCGGTTGGCCTCATGCCAGTCGGCTTCAAGCTGGTCGAATTCCATCTTGACGACGACGACGCCGAGCGGTGCCGCCGCATTGCCGACGCGACGCGAAATATAGAGGCCCGGGCGCTTGCTGATGTTGCCCAGCGCAAAATATTCGGCCGTTCCCGATTGCATGGCGCCGGAGAAATAGGCGCGGAAACCATAGTCGTTGCCGACGAAGCTGGTTGTTTCGCGCCAGTTGCTGGAGGCGATCGCAAACCCGTCGACGCCGGTGACGTAAAGCACCGAAGCCTTGGTGCCGGAGACCAGCCCTTCGAGCTTGCGGTTGAGCACGTCGATCGTGACAGCGCCCTTGTTCTGCAGGGCGTCATGCACCTGCTGGTCCTCGGACAAGAGCAGCGGCAGCGCCCGCGGGCTTTCCAGCACGGCGCGCAGCAACGCAACCTTCAGATTGGCATCGGTGCGGCCTTGCGCCGCCAGTGCCGCGACCTCGGCGCGGCGCGCGTAGAGGCCGGCGCCGGTGAGCGCCGTGGCAACGATCACCAGCGCGATCGCCGCAAACAGCAGCCAGGCGCGACGCGCGCATTTGCCGAGTTGCTCGGGCGTCGGCGACAGGACCGCGGCAGGGCGTTGCAGCATTCCCTATTTGTGCATGATTTCGCACAAAGCACAATTCAGTCATGCGGATGTCCGCACTTGCGTTGAGCGGCAGCAGCCTCGATCGGACGAATACCCAACAAAATCAATGGCTGCGGTATGCCGCACAGTCTGGCACGGCAGTTGCAGTGACCAATACAGCAGTCGCAAGGCTGCGGAAAACAACTGCCCCGGGAGGTCGAGCTTTCGATCGGGGCGCCATGGAGGACGTCATGCAGCCAGCATTCGCTGCCGCCGAACCGCGCGGCAAGCTACCCTTTTACCGTCATCTCTACGTGCAGGTCCTGACGGCGATCGCCGCCGGCGTGCTGCTTGGTCATTTCTATCCCGAACTCGGTGCTTCGCTGAAGCCGCTCGGAGACGCCTTCATCAAGCTGGTCAAGATGGTGATCGCGCCGGTCATCTTCCTGACGGTGACGACCGGCATTGCCGGCGTTTCCGACCTGAAAAAAGTCGGCCGCGTCGCCGGCAAGGCGATCATCTACTTCCTGGTGTTTTCGACGCTGGCGCTGGTCGTCGGTCTGGTCGTCTCCAACGTCGTCCAACCGGGCGCCGGCATGCACATCAATGCGGCGACGCTCGATCCCTCGAAGGTCGCCACCTTCACCGAGAAGGCGCATGACACGACCATCGTCGGCTTCCTGCTCAACATCATCCCCGACACCATTACCGGCGCCTTCGCGCAAGGCGACATCCTGCAGGTGCTGTTCTTCTCGGTGCTGTTCGGCATCTCCCTCGCTCTGGTCGGCGAGCGCGGCCGCCCGGTCGTCGATTTCCTGCAGGCGCTGACCTCGCCTATCTTCCGCCTGGTCGCCATCCTGATGAAGGCCGCCCCCATCGGCGCCTTCGGCGCCATGGCCTTCACCGTCGGTAAATACGGCATCGGCGCGATTGCCAACCTCGCCTTTCTGATCGGCACCTTCTACCTGACGTCGCTGCTCTTCGTGCTGGTCGTGCTCGGCGCTGTCGCTTGGTACAACGGCTTCTCGATCCTCGCCTTGATCCGCTACATCAAGGAAGAGCTGCTGCTGGTGCTCGGCACCTCGTCCTCGGAAGCCGCTCTTCCCGGCCTGATGGCCAAGATGGAGCGCGCCGGCTGCAACCGCTCGGTGGTCGGCCTGGTCATCCCGACCGGCTATTCCTTCAACCTCGACGGCACCAACATCTACATGACGCTGGCGGCGCTGTTCATCGCCCAGGCGACCGATACGCCGCTCACCTATGGCGACCAGATCCTGCTGCTGCTCGTCGCCATGCTGAGCTCCAAGGGTGCCGCCGGCATCACCGGCGCCGGCTTTATCACGCTGGCCGCCACGCTCTCGGTGGTGCCTACTGTGCCGGTCGCCGGCATGGCACTGATCCTCGGCGTCGACCGCTTCATGTCGGAATGCCGGGCGCTGACCAACTTCGTCGGCAATGCAGTGGCGACGATCGTCGTGGCGCGCTGGGAAGGCGAACTCGACCAGACCAAGTTCGCCGCCGCCATGGCCGGCACATTGTCCGAGGAAGCCGACCTGGCGCTGTCGGGCGATCTGCAGCCCGCCTGACCGCTCCGGGCACTGACGTTTGAGCACAAGGCCGCAGCCGATTCGGTTGCGGCCTTTCCTTTTCCGCCTGCACGCGGCTGGCGCTGGCCGGGCCCTCCCGGGTAGGGTGCGGACGTAAAACCGAAAGGCCGGCCCATGAGCAATCCGTACCCCGAAATCTACCTCGTCCGTCACGGCGAGACGGAGTGGAGCGCTTCGGGAAAACACACCGGCCGCACCGACATACCGTTGACGCCAAAGGGCGAGGCGGCGGCTCGCGGCGTGGCGGACAGGCTCAAGGATCTGTCCTTCCAGGCGGTGTGGTCGAGCCCGTCGCAGCGCGCCTTCAGCACCTGCACGCTTGCCGGTTTCGGCGCTGCTGCCGTGAAGAAGCCGGACCTGCAGGAATGGGATTACGGCGCCTACGAAGGCGTAAAGACCAAGGAGATTCTTGTGCAGCGCCCCGGCTGGCAGTTGTTCCGTGATGGCTGTCCCGACGGCGAGTCGGCGGCGGATGTCGGCGCCAGGGCCGACAGGATCATCGCCGGGCTGCGGGCAATCGAGGGCAATGTGCTGGTGTTTTCGAGCTCGCATTTCCTGCGCGTGCTGGCCGCGCGCTGGCTCGGTCTGCCACCCGAAGGCGGTGCGCACTTCGTGCTTGATACCGCGAGCCTCAGCATCCTCGGCTATGAGCACGATCTGAGCGAGCCGGTGATACGCAGGTGGAACCAGAAGTAGGGTTTCGCGGCAAGCTGCCCCTTAACCCGCGAGTACCGCCAATTCCTCTGCCGTCAGATGCCGCGCCTTGCCCTTGGCGAGCTCGCCGAGCTGCAAACCGCCGATCGCCACCCTGACCAGCCTCAGCACCTCGACATCGAAGGCGCCGAGCAGGCGGCGGATTTGGCGGTTGCGGCCCTCGTCGAGCACGATTTCCAGCCAGGCAGTGCGGCCGCCGCTGCGCAGCAGTTCGATCGAACTTGCGGTCAGCAGTTCGCCGTCGACGATCGCTCCGTCGCGAAAGCGCGCCAGCATCGCTTCGTCGGGCGCGGTACCGATCTGCACATGATAGGTCTTGGCGACATGCGAGGCCGGATCGAGCAGGCCGTTGGCCCAGCGCGTGTCGTTGGTCATCAGCAACAGGCCTTCGCTGGCCTTGTCGAGGCGGCCGACCGGCGACACGAAAGGCAACTCCAGATCCACCAGGCAGTCATAGACGGTGCCACGATCCTGCGGGTCATCGCGCGTGGTGACCTGTCCGCGCGGCTTATTGATCATCAGGTAGACTTTTGCCTCGCCGACGATCTGCTCGCCGTCGACAGCGATGCGGTCGCGGCCGAGATCGACACGCAGCGACGGATCGCGCACCACCTTGCCGCCAACCCGCACGCGCCCTTCGGCTATCAGCAGCTCGGCCTGCTTGCGCGAACACAGGCCGAGTTTGGAAAGCGCCCGGTTCAGGCTAACGCCTGCCTTGGCGGCCTGGTGTCGGGCGATGTCTGGTGGCCGTGCCATTGTCCTGCTTGCCATCCCAATGATCGGCATCGACAAATGCCACGCCCCGCATTGGCTTCGCAACCTGCCGCGGCATCAACATCACGGGTCGCGGGAGCGGGGCTGTTCTCAAATACGATGTGTCAGGGGGTCGGGCTCAACAGCCCGCCATGGAACGCTGCCCCGCGACGGACGTTGTTGCCGACGAGCGATTTGTCGCGAAAGGCACCGCCATGAAGAAAATCTACCAAAAGCCGACGCTCGTGAAGCGAGGCAGGCTCACCAGCCTGACGGCTCAGATCGTCGCTTCTGGGGTCATTCTGGGGGAATGATCCCCCAGATAACGGAAGGGATAAATCGATGAGCGAGCGCGGCGTTGATTTCCTGCAGGGCTGGATCCACGAGCACCTGCCGGGCGAACTGCCTGCCGACAAGGCAACGGCTCGAACCCTAACCACGCGAGCTGCCCTGGATGCTCGGCATTTAGGCCTTGAGGTCAGCGAGATCGAAGAGGATCTCGGTCCGCTGGAACGGGTGATTTTCGAGGCGCTGGATCAGCCCGATATCTGAGCCCCCGATATGAGCCCATTGCAGGCGATATTGGCCCATCGCCATCCTGGCGGGGGCTTTTCCGTGATGGCATCCGTGGGTGCGCAGCCCTAGGCAGCCCGCGCAGCTGACGCTCCCCGTGCCGGCGGCAATTCGAACACAGTGGCGCCGTTCTCTCGGCCGCGTTCGACATAACCGATGACACGGAACCATTTGCCGACGTCGGCCCGCTGCAGCCAGCTGCGCGAGTGGATGGGAAGGTTGCCGGCCAGCGCCTGAATGTGGCGGATGTGGCGCCTGCAGAAGCGGACCGTCGCGGCGCTGAAGAAGCCCTCCTGCGCGGCAAACAGCGTGTCGGCGGCGTCGCTGTTCTCGTGCCAGGCGACGATCGCCACCGTCTTGTCGCCCTCGACCAGCGCGTGCGCTCGGCCTTCCTTCAAATTCATCATCAGATTGTCGTAGGCGACCTTGCTGTCCTTGCCGGCGGCCACATACTCGTCCGACATCCGCGTGGACAGATCACGGAAGACACTTTCGAGATCGCCGATCGTAGCTGCGCGTGCTCGCATTTCTCCTCCTGCAGCCCCGGCAGGCAGTTTGCCCTAGGTGGAGGGGATCACCAAGCAAAGCGAATCCGCCATTTGGCCGATGGGCGCAAAGTGATTTCATTGGGCGGCAAATGTTGGACGCCGCCATCTCCTATCGCGGCAAGCCTGTCATTCGCGTTGCGCCGGTTTTCGTATTTGCTTGACATTGGGCTGATGGAGGCGCGGGTTGCGCCGGGCGTTTGGGCCTCGGGGCATATTTCAATGAAAGAAGTATACGAAAAGCCGGTCCTGCACCGGAAGGGCAAACTTGCGGCGCATGTTGCTTCGCCTACGTCAGGTGGCGGCGGAACCATTGACGTTCCGCCATCCACTGACGAGACTTGATATAGACCTCCACTGAGCGCGAGACTTGCTGATCAACAGAAAGCCCGCTGGCTCAGGCTGGCGGGCTTCTTTCGTTTCTGGAACCATTTCAGTGCATGCCGAATTGACTCGCGATCGCGTTCGGGAGGGGAAGCATGCAAGACCAGCATGTCGATGAGCCGGTTCGCGTGGCGCTCGGCAGGTCCGGAAACACCATCTACAAGGTGGAGCGCGTGGCGCAGGCCGCCGACATCCTGATGAACCGCTGGCCCGCGAAGACGGGCCGCTATCACGTCGCCGCCCGCAAGGCCTGCCTCGGCGTTCTCGAAGGCCTGAAAGAGGCGCACTATGCCCGCGCTGCCTTCGTCAATGCGGCGATCGAGGCCGATATCCTCGTTGAACGCGACGCCTAGGCTTGAGCGGCCACCGCTCAAGTCAGTTCAAATCGTGCTGTGGGGCACAGGCCGTGGCTTCCCGGCCTACTCAATGATCGAGAGGCCACGCTGCCTGAAGTGCCGCAACGGTCCCCCCGTAGACATTTAGGTCCATGTCAGGGTCGGTCCCCGGTACTCGGTATGGGCAGGAAGCAGCAGAGCAGTTTATCTCGCTGGAGAATTGCCAGAGCGTGTAGCCGTGCCAAGGCCCTTCGGGGAAGTCGGTTACGTGCCGCTTGAAGCGTGCATACCAGAGCGGGACGCCGCCGAACTCGGTCGAGCCGTGCCAGTGGCGGGAGAGCTCTTTGGCGACGGAATGGTTCACATAGAGCAGCGGAAACCGTCCAGTCTCCGACTTCATCCTGCGAAGCGCGCTCTCGATCTGCACGAAAGTGACCTTGAACGTTCCATCCTGGCAGTCTGAGGACGTGGAAAGGCATTCCACATCAACGGCATGGGTCTCTGTCGTATCGTTTCCGACCACCTGGAGGTAGTTGCTGATCTGCCGGTCAACGTCGCTTTTTGTCAGGAGGTGGTATGAGCCCCATTTGAGACCGAGCGCCTTTGCCTCGCCTTTGCGGGTGGCATATGCGGAATCTCTGCCGAGCCCCTGCGTCGCCTTGTGAATAACCGCGGCGACGCGCCGGTCCGTCTTTACTTTGTCCCAGACGATGCCGTTGCCCTTGAACGGATCGAGCACGATTGCGTTCTGCGAATTTTCCCAAGGCGCTGAAAAAGGATCAGAAGTATCGGAAGGCGCCTCTTGCCGTGCAGCCTCCTCGCCATTGCCGGCCACGCAGGTACCCTTGGCGATGGCCCCGTCCGTCACCTCCACGAACTTACCGTCCGCTCCGGCGTAAAAAATTGTGAGGGCCGGCGTCTCGGTGGTGATTTCGCCCCCTTGCATCAAACCTTTCACATGAACGAGAGCGGCGAGGGCGCCGTCCAGTTCAACGAATGTGGCGTCAGAGGAAGTGCTGCCCTCTGCCTCAAGATCTTCGGGGTTTGATGCGACCATCTGGTAAGAATAGTTCGAATGCTCTGTGTTGATTTCGATAAGCCGGCTGCCATCGACGCCAGCCTGCCCCTCATAGGTACATTCGAGCGATTTCGCGGCACTCGGCGAATTCATGGCGATCGGGAAAAGCACCGACATTCCAAAAATCCACACGCGCACAATGCCTGACATGCCAGTGCCTCCATAAATACCAGAATTTGCCCAGCACAGTGCTACTGCGCCGCACGAAAATAGACAACGATCATTCAAAAGTGAGAAGCCGACAGGAGAAGGTTACTTTGATCTATTGTAAAAATCCAGTGGCTATTTCAGCGTCTTCGAAAATACCTGAATGCCATGGAAGGAATTGAGCGTGTATCGAGACAAAGACTTGAAGTGCGTCGCAGGATCCCGTTTAAATACGACGCGCTTCGGAAGAAGCTGTTCAAAACGGACAAAGCAAGTCAATCGTCTGCTCCACCCGTTCCCGACGGCTGTGCCGCATCGCGCGTTTGGCATGTTCTTGACGGGCCGGCGGATGGATTGAGCGCCATGACATGGTCGATTGACTCTCGCAAACTAAGCGCCTCGCTTGTGGCTGCGTGCCTGGCGGTTGGCTGGAGCGGAGCGGCGCTTGCGCAGGCTCCGCAACCTTGGACGATCCAGGGCAAGCTGACAGGCAAGCCGAAGAATCTCGAGGGATCGGAGAGCAAGAATTCCAAGGATGTGAGCGGCATTGCCTGCGCGACGGAAAGTGGCTTCCCGCGGCTTTGCCTCATTGCCGATGACGAGACGCAAGGGGCACAGATCATCATCCTGCAGGACGGTAAGCTGATCGCCGGGGATTTCGTGCGGCTGATCGACGACAGTTTCGTCGGCAAGCCTCTCGAACTGGACGCCGAGGGCGTGGCCTTCGCCGGCGGAGCCTTCTATGTCATAGGTTCACATGGCCGGCCGCGCCATGAATCCGGCGTCGACGCCGCCGCCGAGGTCTAGGCGAGGGTCATGGCGAGCAGTGAGATTTTCCGCATTCGCTTTGCGCCCGATTCGATCGATATGACGACCGGCAAGCTCATGGCCGAGCCGGAAAAGAGGCGATCGACGGAACTGCCGGCAATCGTGCGCGCCCAGCCCGAGCTCGCGCCCTTCGCCCAAAGCCCGCTTGAGGAAAACGGCCTCACCATAGAGGGCGTGGCGGTGCGCGACGGCGCCCTTTTGGCGGGGCTGCGCGGGCCGGTTCTGGAGGGCAACCGGGCCGTCATCCTGTCGGTGCCGCTCGGCATGCTGTTCGATCACGGGCCGGGCGGCGCGACCCTGCTGAAGCTGGAACTCGGAGTCGACGGCGAGGGACATGCGCGCGGCGTGCGCGATCTTCTCGCCTATCAGGGAAAGCTGCTCGTGCTCGCCGGTCCCGTCAACGACCCGCCCGAAGGCCAGCCCATCAAGCTCGGCGACTACTCAGTGTTCTCCGATGGCGATCAGGCCGATAAGCTTCTCGATCTCGAAGGCTATGGCGCCGAGATCAAGCCGGAAGCGCTGCTGCCGCTCGGCGAGACCGATGGCAGGCTGCGCGCGCTTCTGCTGTTCGATGGGCCGGCCGGCGGTCAGCCGACGCCGGTCGAGTTCGGACTGAAATAACCGGCGCTAATCGGCGCGGCGTTTCGGATGGCTGCAGGCGGAGTTCAACTCACTGGCGGCGCTGACACCGCGATGTGCAGCGCGGAGGCATTGCTCAGCTATGTGTCCGGAATGGACCCTAGGGTGATGGTGCCCAGAGGCGGAATGGGCAGAACGCTGAAAAAAGATAACAAAATCAATGGCAAAGAAAACGAGTTTGCTCGGCCTGTGTAGCACCTATGTGGGGCGTCGTCGAGACCGCGCTAACCCCATCTTTGTGGCTGCTAGCAAGGCTGGAGCCATAGGGCGCTCACGACAAGCCGCCGTGGGTCGCAGCTGGCCGGTCATGAACGCCTGAACCATTTCAGAATCGACATATTTTCTGTGTAGGCTCTTGTGCTCGGCCCAAGCTCTTCCCAAGTTCTACCATGTCGGCCATGCGGTGGGTCCGATGATGCTTTTTGGCATCCTAGTTTGGCCTTCCAAGGCTTAACTATTTAGAGACAGCGACTTTGCCCCTGAAATCGCGCGGGTAGTGGGGGGTAGAGTCAACGGCAAGCCTGAAAGGGTTGGCCTCCGGTTACCCGAACGGCCGTCTCGTCCTAGTCCAACTCAATCCATGAGTCGGGCTGCGGCGAGCGGCATATTTGCCAAAATCGCAAGCAGCCCGGCTCCAACGACGGAGCGTCCACATGGCTGAACCAACAAAATCCATGGACTACGCGATCCTCAACCTCATCGAGGTGTTGGAGCGAAAAGGCTTGCTCAAACTGAGCGCTCGCCGATATCAGACACCTTCGCCGCGATACCGGCCCGACGACCTTTTGCGCCCGCCTGCGGCTGCTGCTGTTTTGAGGACACCTGCGCGCTGGCGTGTCAGCGGTCTTGGTCCTCGGTACATCAAAATCAGCCGAACCGTCTCATCTCGGATTATGGACCCTCAAGAGTTCCTGCAGGGCAGCGAACGTACAAGAACACGTAATCGCGGAGAGCAATCATGATCTCTCCGTTAAGCTGGCCCCAGTTGCTTCCGCAATTTGAAAGACCTGACTGGTGCGCTGTTGACCGGCACAATACCGCAAATGCGTTCCGACGTCTTGGCTGGGACGAAGCTGCATCGCGAACATGCTCCGACGCTCGGCCCTGTCGGTCAGGCTTATGTGCTGTTTGCATCCGAAAGTTGCGGATAAAGCTGCTCGACTTCATTGATCGCCAACATCTCCATCGACTCCAGTGGCATTTCGCGACCGTTCGTGTCGGAGGCTGGAACATCGAAGCAGGAGATATGAAACCGTTCGGCCGTCTGCGCAATCACCTAATCATCAATAACCTTGTGGCGAGCCTGAGGCGAAAGCATATACCCGGCGTCCTCGTCTTCGGTTCCATCGAGACGGTATATCTGACGCTAGCCAACAAGCCGATGGGAAAGCCTTTTCATCTCCATCTGATGATTTCCGGCCTGCCCAGAGTTGTCATTGAACAGACAATCGAAAAGATCGTCGGCTTAGATGGGCATTACAACCGTCCCCAGCTTGTTAAGGCGGTCCGCCGGAGCAGGCGGGACTTCTTCCGGGTCTCGTCGTATGCGTTCAAGCAGCCTCTACAGAAGAAGTCCAGGATCTCGGAAGACGATGCGGGACAACGCCAATCGCCAAACGCTTCGGAGCGACGTGAATTGGTTTCCAACCTCGGGCTCCATCGATGGACTGAGCGCCTCATCTTAGTTGGAATAAGATGTGACGCTGGGACCTTCCGGCTAACAGCCGATCTGTCGGCGACAACGTGTAGAAGGTCGACTCAGGGTTCCGCTTCAATGGTAGCAAAGAAGCCACCGGCGAGCCCTAAGTTGTCCACGATCTTAGTGCCGGTCGAATCTGCCCCGAGGGAAAAACAGCAACACTGCGGCCCCGGTACAACACTGAAATGCGATCCTCATATAGGCCACCAGCCCCCTTGCCCAAACAGTGAGGCAGGTGAGGCAAGTGAGGCAGGTGAGCCAAAGCAATCTGCTTCACGGACTTCCAATTTGACGGCCGGTGCACTTGCCTCACCTGCCTCACCCCAAACCCACAACGCCCTGCGGAGGAGAAATCCATTGAGTGCACAATCGAAAATAGAGAACGCCAAGGATACGTCTGATTGGAATGTTTCCCGGTGGATTGACGGGGACTCTAAGCAGCACTTCATCGCATTGGCCTTCCTTAGCGCCAATGGCGAGAGAGAAGAGGTGATGTTGCCAATGGCAGCGATTGAATCACCGAAACAGATTTCCGCGGCGCTCAGAAATGCCGGAGCCGTCTTACCACTGGCATCTGGCGAAGGCGGGAATTTCATCCGCGGACTTGTCGCGCAAATTCCTGATCAGGCAGGTCTCTTGGCGGGTCGTTCTGGATGGCACGGCAACGATTTTCTGCTCGGCTCGGAACCTATTGGACGGAACTATTCCGGCCCTCTTTCTTGTTTCAACGACCAAGCGCCTACCAACATGCGCTTGAACTCCCGTGTTGCCTCGACCGCGCCCACTTTGAGCCAAAGGGGGACATTGGATACGTGGTTTAAGAATATTGCTGAACCCGCCACGGCCTCGACGGCGATATCCTTCGCAATAATGGTCGCGTTTGCTGCACCTCTGGCTCGCTTCGCCTCGCTAGACGAAGGTGCAATCTTCAATTTTTCTGGAAAAACATCGACAGGCAAGACAACCGGGTTACGTGCAGCGCTATCTATTTATTCAGCACCGAGAAAACTCACAGACTGGAACGTATCGCCGCGCGCGTTGGAGGAAAGCGCTGCGGCTTTTAGCGATCTGCCTTTTGTCATTGACGATCTCGAGAGACTTCGAAATGACGGTCGGCGTGTATCCGAATTTTTGAGTAAGCAACTCCACGTCATTACCGCTGGACGATCAGCGAGGAACTCCGACGTTGTTCGCGAGGGTTTGTCTCCGCTGGAATGGTCTGCCATGGCCTTGAGCACTTCACCTCGTACTCTGCGCGAACAGTTCGCGCGAGATCACAAAGAACCGACAGCTGGAGATGAAGCGCGATGGATTGATATCGCTGTTGATCCCATCAAGGGTGGGGTGTGGGACCGCTCTCCACCGATGTCATCGCCTGTTTCGCTTGCCCGTCGGTCCGAAGCGATCAAAGAGGCCACCGAGCATCATCATGGTGTGGTCGGAAAAAGGTGGCTCTCCAAGCTTGTTCGGCAACGCAATGTTCTACCGGCCGTCGTGACTCAAGGCATAGAAGAGTTCGTATCGGTATCGTTGCCTGAGGGTTCTGCAGAGGAGCGTCGTATAGCTCGAAAAATCGGCGCTGTTTATGCGGGCGGAATGTTGGCAGTCAAGACGGGCAACCTTCCGTGGTCGAAGGACCACCCCATGGCAGTGTGCTGCCGAGTACTGGACAACTACCTTAACAGTCGTCGGTCAGAGAGCGCTTCGCTGGATGCAATTCGAGCCGCGCTGGTCGGGAGAGTTCGTGATAGTTCAGTTATCCCGACCTATCAAATGGGGGTAGTCCCAGAGTTTGTGGACAACGCGCATTTCGTCGGGTTTCGTCGGGCAAACGACCGTAACGTGTTCCTTCGGAATGAATTCATCCAGCAGATGGCAGGTCCGCTTGCGCAACGTTTGCTGATCGATTTGCAGATGGCGGGGGCGACAAAGGCCGGTCAAGGTGGAAAAGCGACGGCGCAGGTTCGCGTTCGCGTAGGAGGCGGTTCAATCAAAGCTCGGCTACTCGTCTTCGATTTTGATTTGTTCGTTAGCACCCTCTCGCCCATGGGAGACCAGAAGATTTAGCGTTTCAAGGTGCGGCCGATCATAATCAAAGCTGCCACACCGATTTAGCTCGGCAGCTTGGGACTAGGCCTTAACGGCACAAGCGGAATCACGCACCGTGTCACAGGCGGGATACCATCGCGGTCGGTACTACGTGATTGATGCCAAGCTGGGACTGAATCTTAAGCCCGGGTTCGCGGGGCGAAAGCCTGACGTGGCCACCAAGTGCGGCTGCTTGGACATGTACTATTGACACCTGTCAGGAATAGATGTATATATGACGGGTGTCGCAGATGGAGGATCGCATGCCCGCAAAATTGGATGCCCTGGAATATCAGCCACAGAATTTTCGTGATCTGGCAGACACCGAACTAGGCAAGGAAATTTGGGCTTATCTGAAGGAGTATGACAACCAAATCAGGATGGAAACAGCTACTTTGCTAGAGCGGGCTGCGGTGGAACCGTTGGCGGCAGGCCTTATTGCTGAGTTTGGTGAAGACATCTCAGACGACCGCGTGAAGCAGATGATAGGTCATATGGTTAGGCAGGTAATGTTTGCACTCGGGTTTGAACCGGAGCGTTCAGCCCTGCGCATAACTCGTCCTAGCCTGTTCACAAGCGGGACGACCTATCGTCTCGTAGGTAGCGATCCTCGGACTATGAAAATCACACGGGAGCAGCGGGAAGCTTGGGTTAAGAACACCAAGAACAGCGCGTTCAACGTGTGGCTCAACAAGCAGGTTCGAGATGAAAACGGCGATCTGCTTCTGGAACGGCTTTATGCCGTAGCCAAAAAATATGGCATCGAAAAACGCTATGACAAACTCAATCCAGGCCAACAGCGCATGAACATCGGCGTTCAGCTGCGCAAACTGGTTGATCCCAAAGAATACGAAGCCAAGGCCTGAGGGGAAAACATGTACACGATTGACAAACTGAAAGCCAAAACGCTCGAAGAGCGTGACCAGATCTACAAGAACTGCCTCAAGAAGGGCGGACCCGAAGCGGAGGCTATAATTGAAATGTTGAAAGCCACAGGATCGCCGTATCAGAAGGACCAATCTCTCGCCCACGGCGATCCGACGTATCGGGCTATGGAGATCATCATCAACAACCCAGAGAACGTCGAGAAGATGTTGGATGCTGCGGCGAAGGGTCGGCCTCCGCTAGAAGCGGTCGATCCATTGATCAAAGCGAAGCTCGGCAAAGACTACGGCTCCCACAACGACGGGACTGTCACGGCTGGGTATCTGGTTGGGCAGAAGATGTACGCGCTCGATTACGAAAAGACTGGTGCACTGCCCATAGTCGGCTGCGTAGCCAAAACCGCAGCGACGTTTCGCAAGCGAAAGACGGGTTGATCGGTCGACGTAGGCGCGACCTACGCGGTCAGGTTGGTCACCCGATGCCGGTATAAACCGTCATTCGTCCGACCTCGTCCAAGTCAATAAATGCCCGCTTCCCGCGTCGGCCGACCGCCATGAAAACCAGTCGATCTTTATGATGCTCAAGCAGTCGTAACGCCTGCCCAGAGGGGTCGTAGTGGGTTATGTCCTCACCACCGGTCTCTTTAAATCCGATGCTGTCCAGAAATTCCTGATTTGCCTTGGAGACGGCAAATGTTCGTAGGCGGCTGGAGCGCTGAGCCGCTCCCCACATCAAACCTATCGCTACGAAGGCTGCTGTGATTGCGGCACAGACCAGTGCGGTTGCATGGAGCCCAGCGTTTGGCAGGGTTTCATCGTACGTCAGGTATCCAAGCAAGCAAAAAGCAAGCCCAAAGCCCAAGAGAATGAGACAAATGCTGCCAACAAAAGTTACAAGAAGACTAGCAATCGGTCCTCGATCATGGCCTCTTACCAGTGCCCGTCCACCGACAACCGGGAGCGCAACAGCGCCAAACAAGGCGACGGCAACCAGAATGACAGCTGAGCTCCGTTTGGTCGTTTTCCAAAGGTCTCTGCCAATTGATAGGCCGTAGCCTGCAACTGCTGCGCTACCGACTCCAGCCGCCACGAGCGCTAATGTAGACCGCTTCGCCAATCTCGACCCCTCCCAACCTCAGCGTAGCCTTCGCAAGTTGCGGACAAACGCAAACACTGACCAGACCGCACCAAGCACCCACACTACAGCGTAGATCACCGCGCCAATGATTGCATAGACCAGCTTGCCCAAGTAGATGCCGCTCTTGCCAAGCAGACGAATTATAGGTGACGAGCGCTTTCCTGCCTTCTTAGCCAACATCCCGTAACGGGCTAGGTCTGTCGGATTGTCCGATTTTGACAGCGCTTGAAAAGCAGCCTTTAGGCCACCGCCGTAGGCTACAGTCGAAACTCCACCTGTAAATTTCGCCACCTCTTCCAACTCTTCTGGCCGAAGAACCCCATTGAATTTTTTCCGAATAGCGTTGGTGTCTATGGGGCCGATTTCACTGGCTGCAGCCTTTAGCCTTGAGAAATCCAAATCCTCAATCTCCCTGACAGATATCTTGTCTCTCAGGCGCAAGATCGAACTGATGCTTGGCATTTTGAACAGTGGGTCGGCCGTTGAAAGGGGGCTTTTCAACGCGTCCAAGTCCACCAAATTGGCAAACGTTTTCTTGAGGAAGCGGACCATCGGGGCGGTCAGCTTCTTCGCCTTGTTGGCATTTTTCACAACTGAAGTGCCAACGTCTAACGTCCCCGTGCCGGGTACCACTGTCAGAATGCCGAAGACCGAAGCGCCTAGGGTAATCCGGTCATAATCTTCGCCTTTGATCGCCTTCTCACCTTCGATAGTTGCGTCCCTTATGTCGCCAAAGCCAACGTAGTCCGCGAGGATCGCTCCGGGCACACTGCCAAATGTCTTGACGTTGCCCGACAAAAAGCCGGAAACAAAATCATTAGCATTCCGCCATCCGGCTTGAAGCATTCCTTCTTTCGTTCGCGCGATCAGCTCGGAATTGAACGTGTGGCCTTGCTCGGTTCCGATCTCGACGAGCTTGGTTGCGTCGGAGAAATCCTTCTCAGCAATCGCTTCCTCAATCTTCGCCGCGATCTCATCGGTTGAGAGCCAGCGGAGCCTGAAGTCAGCAATCGAGATCGGCTCGCAGTAGGAGAATGCTAGCTTGGTTGCCCCGAACATCGGGGAAACAAAGTAAGCGACAGCGGTTGCGACCAAGCTGCTCAGCGCAATTGTTCTTCGAATGCCAGCTATCACGCATCGCCCCGCCCTGTTCCCCAAGCAACTATGCATCAAAGGCGCGGCGATTGCATCGCTTAGCAGTCATTTCGGCAAGTGAATTTCGCACCCATCCAACTTCACCTCGGTGGCCGCCAAACTAGCTCTTTTAGTGGAAAGCCTTGACAAGAGGCATATATTCCTATATACTGGAGCTGTTCGAATGGCTGCCTTTTGCGGTCGAAACGACCAAATAGGTGGGTATTTGCGCGATTTCAACATAGGGCTTCGACCCCCGTTTTTGCCGCCTTCGGCTTCACGCCGACGCCACCGATCATCATCTGAAAACTCAACCAAAGGGGCCTTCGGGCCTCTTTTTCGTTTTGGAGCCAATGAATGACCAACGCCGCTGTTTCTGCCGGTGCTGCTTCCGCCTTGCCCGCGCTGATCGTCCTGGGCTTCGATGATGGGGGCAAGGCTCACGCTTCATGGTTCGATGAGGCCGAAACCGACGTTGCCGAGAAGGCCGCAGGTATGATGGGGATGGCCGCGCTTCGGGCCTCGACCGACGAGTTGCGCGACTTAGCAGGCAAGCTGCCACACGGCCGGGTGTTCGCCTCTGGTAAGGCCTTCGTGCCTTTCGTGAAGGCGACGATGTTCGACAAGATCGCCACGCACTTGCCGAGATCCTATAGGTGGCCGGTCAAAGCCGCCAAGCCCGCAGCTGTGAAGCCCAAGCCCGGCAAGAAGGCATCGGCCGTCGGTGCCGCCCAATCGGGTGATCCAAACGAGGGCCTGACGATCCCCGAAGGGTTCGATAAGATACTGTTCGGCTCGTTGGTGCTGGCCTGCGAAGATCCCAACGAGGGCTGGTTTCATGCGCACGTGATCCAAGTCAGCGCCGACGGTCTTTTCACCCTCAAGTGGCGCGACTTCCCTGATTGGCCGGTCATCGTGCGTCGCACCCATCATCTTGCCCTGTTGCACCCCCGGCATGCTGAACGATGATCAGCAACTCAGCTCATGCCTGTTCGCCTGATCATCAACAGCCGGATCAACGATGACCGACAAAGCATCAGAAATTCGCCGCCTTAACGATGCCTTCCGCCGCAGCTTCATCGGCGGCCATGTCGTGGTCACCAGCGGCGTGGCTGCTCTTGCTGATACCGAACGCCGGGCGCTCCTGCGCTCGGTGCGGGCCTTCGAAGCGTTCGACAGCGACAACGATCCTTATGCCGAGCACGACTTCGGCGCCGTCGACATAGAGGGCTCGAAGTTCTTCTGGAAGATCGACTACTACGCGCCGGACATGCAGTCGGGGTCGCCTGACCCGGCAAACCCGGAAGTGACGCGCCGAGCGCTGACGATCATGCGCTCGGACGAGTATTGATGGTCGCGAGGATGAATGTTGCGACCACCACTCGCCGGGCCGTTGTCCTGGCCCTGCCAGCGGTGGCATCGTTGCCGCTGGCCTCCGGCGGCGCCTCGGCTACCATATCGGTCCTGCCTGTCGAGCTCCAAGTGGACCGGATTGCCCGGCTCGCCCACGAACTGTCAGAGGCGTTGAACGAGCTTGATGGCCGCAAATCGTTCGTGACCGTCTATCCCTCGGACTATGTCGAAAACCCCGTCAGGCACGGCGACATAGAGGACGCCATGGACGCGGCCGACACTGTATCGCCGGGCCTGATCGATGCCATGGTTTCGCACTGCGCTGCCAGCGCTGCGGTCGTCCAAGCAGCACGGCAAGCAGACACTGTCGCGCTTGACCGTGAGGTCAGCCGGGCTGAACGGCGCAGGCTGGAACATGCCAGTGACGTTGAACGCGACTTGTTCATGGCGCTTTGCCGATATCCTGCCCGGAATGATCCTGAGCGCCATGACAAGGCAACCTACCTGCTCGGGTTTTGCGAGGGCGACGAGCTCGAACGCGAACATGTAATCGCCATCTTGCAACCCATGAGACCGACGGTTGAAGAAGTCCCCGGCGCTGGAACTAACGGTCTTGATCGTCGGGCATCACGAGCTCGACATGGCTGACGCCAAGTGCCTTCGCGATCTGAAAGAGCGTTTGGACAGTCGGGTTGCGCTTACCGTTCTCGAGCCCGCTGACGTACTGCTGGCTGACATTGGCGCGCTCAGCGAATTGCTCCTGCGTCAGGCCACTCGCGGCACGTAGCCGCGCGAAGTTCCTCCCGACTAGTTTGCGCATATCCATGCGAAAGCAATCGAGGAAAATCGTCGTTGAGTTTATCAACTATAATATGTATCGCATCTTTGCTAACAGCGACATGAGAAGGGGGCTTATGGCCGACTGGTACTACGAAGAGAATGGAGCGCAACGTGGGCCGCTGTCAGAGAGCGACCTCAACTCGATGCTCGTCAATCATCTGCTGCCGCCAGACACACTGGTTTGGACGGAGAGCTTGGGCTCGAGTTGGAAGCCTGCTTCGCAAACGCATCTTGAAGCCGCGCCGCAGCGGGTAACGCCGCCACCCCTACCGAAGTCAGAAGCCGCGCCACCGCCCTTACCGGCAGCAGCTGCCCCTTCTCTGGGCAGACAGGTCACCGTCTCTCCCATCCCCGTGCCGGGCGGCATCCCAACGGAGAAATGGGCAATGTGGCTTGCCTGCCTGCCGCTCATCCTCCTCGCCGTCGAGATCGCGTTCGTATCGGCCGGGTTCGATCCGTATGGGCACAACCCTCAAGCAGGCGGCCTTTCGATTTGGACAGGCATCGCTACGATCTGGCTGGCGTACAAGGATGCAAAGGCGGTCAACAACGCGGGCCGCAACCCGCAACGCAAGTGGCTACTACCCTTTATTCTGCTCATGCCACTCGGCTATTTCATTCGCCGCTGGTATGTCGCTGCGACCCCGCTGACACCGCTTTGGATCTGCATAGTGAGCGCGGTTGTGTACGTGATGGGTGTCGGAGCGCTGACGGCACAATGAAAATTAGCTGGGGGATATCGCGCCTTGCCGCAATTTCGACCGCCACCGTGCTGATGTCTAGCAGGGCGTGGGCAGCCGACGAGAACCTCAATGCGGGAACCGCAGCCTTCGCGATCTTCCTACTGCTGATCGCAATCGTCTATGAGTTGCCAGCAATCATCGCCTTTGTTCGAGGTCATCCAAACCGCTGGCTGATCCTAGTGCTCTGCACGGCGCTCGCTGGCACCGGTATTGTTTGGCTAGGCTGCCTAATCTGGGCGTTCAAGGCACTGCATATTAGCGTTGATGCAACCGGCTCGAATGGTGGCGAATCCGGATTGAACCTGCTGGCAAATGACGTTCAGCGGGTGCGATTGGAAAATCCATCGGCCATACAGCCGTCAAGCATCCAGCCCGGGCATCACGACGCCGTCGACAAACTGGAGCGCCTAAAGAGGTTGCGCGACGATGGCGTGATCGACGATACGCAGTTTCGGCGCATGCGTGACCTGATTGCAGGCGGCTAACGAATTCGGTTGTGCTGGCTGGCATAACACGCAAGCGTTGCAATCGCCGAACTACCGAAAAACCGCCCCAGCTCAGCGCCTCGATAGGTGTTTTTCGGGCCGCACAGGGGCCGCCAGCGCGCGAAGCTGCCTGCGGGCTCGCTGGGTGGGCCGAGCCTCGGCTGCCGGGCCACGCCTCGTCGCAGCCAATCGAAAAAGCATTCAAATTTCACCTTGGGCAGCCACTAATTGACCACCCATAAGCTCTTCAGCTCGTGGCCAACTGCCCAATCAGATGAAGCGTCTTTCTCACATCTCGCCTCATATGGAGTCACGCACCATCTTAAATTCGTTATCGATCATGGCCCCGAAAACGAAACATTCATCTTTGATTCTCGGCGTCGCGCCAGATGGCCGAGAGTGGATGTTCGTTGACGGCAGAGGCCCACGTCAGTACCTTACTTTCAGAATTTCCGTTGGTATCTAGTGCCAACATTACAAGGGGGGGCGTTTATGAGCGATGCTGGCGACGCAAATTTCTGCACTGATTACCTTGCCACCGACGCCGAGGTCAAAAATATGATCGCTGCGGGCAAAGAGGAGTTTTACATTCAGTACAACAACTGGATAAATGCCTCAGAGCCGTCGAAGCCATCCGTTATGCTCGCTATTTTCGGCGCGATTGATGATGCCGAACGAAAATTGGATCTCGGTAAAGGTTCCAGTGGCTCGGGCGGTGTCTACAACCGACACTGTGGTGTATTCAATGACTTTGTCATGACATATAAAGCTGCTGGCGCCGTATATGATCAACAATATGCACAAAGTCTGCCTTTCTTTCGGACGGCCGGTGGCGGGAATCCGAGCCTTGTTGCGTTTAGGGTAGCTTTGGCCAAATATTTTGCTGGGCTTACGCTAAGTGAGGATGAGATGTATACTATAAACGGCGCGATGTTCGTGCAGGTGGACATTGATCCCGTTATTGGTTCGGGAGACAAGAGGCTGTTTGCGATTCCAGCGTATGCCCTTCTAGCTTATGATGTGAACTTGGACGATGCCGCGTGGGACCTAATTGATCAGCGCGTGGGAACGGCCCTCAACGCAGTCCGTGGCAACACTATCAATGTGACAGGCGCTGTCCATCTGAGGCTGGGCGACGACAATTTCCCGATCTACAAGCCTATTGTTATAGGTGATGGCATGGTCGTGATGGGGCGAGCCTGATCGCGGAAACATCCGAAACGGAGTACGGCTCGGTAGCATGGCCGTTGGCGCTCGCTGAGGCCGATGAGTTTGCGATCATTGGCAACCCGCGCATTTGCCGATCGAAGGCCACAATTAAGGCCGCGCTCCGCCTTGCAACTGCGGCTGGCATAACTCGCGTCGCAGACATTAGTGGCCTCGACGATCTAGCACTTTGCGTAGTGTCGATCGTCCGCCCGAATTCGGCGTCTCTTAGCGTCTCATCAGGAAAGGGCCTCGACATCCAGAGCGCTTGTGTGTCGGGGCTTATGGAGGCCCTCGAACTCTATCACGCCGAGACGTTTGCGGAATGGATCCCATTCGCCGAGATTCCGGATGGCGTACATGTTCCGCCTCTGGCAGCGTTGCCGAAGGCGTCGCTTCGTGGGACGCAGCCTTCTCGTTGGCCGAGAATGTCGATAGGTTGGGATATCGTATCCGGCAAGGTGACGGCCGTTCCTTTCGATCTCGTTCATGCCGATTTTACGACTGAGGCATCATCTCAAGGCGACGGTTTCATTGTCAGTAGCAACGGACTAGGCGGCGGGGTCTGTTACTCGGCTGCCGTAATACACGGACTATGCGAAGTCATTGAAGGCGATGCTATTGCAATTTTCCAGGCCAGCAGGCCTGAGCGATATTCACAGATCCTCTGGGACACAGTTTTGGACCCCGGCACGAGACTTCTATATCAAGCCTGTTCCATCGCGGGAATCGATGCGGTCGCATGGGACATTAGAACCGAATTAGGTGTACCGACCTATTATGTTCGGCTTGTCGAAAGTCGAAAGGACCCTCCCACCTTGATACAAAGTGCCACTGATGGTTCGTCGTCCCACCTCAATGCCGAAGTCGCCTTGAGGGGAGCCCTAATGGAGGCCATCCAAACTCGACTGATGCTGATTTCGGGTGCCCGCGACGATATTCGTCCCCGCTCATATGTGAATGGGCCGGGAAATTCGATTCAGTGCAGAGAAGTAGTGCCATTTCCGGCCGAATCGGCAAGTCAACAAATGACTGACGACGAAGCAGTTGGCAGGCTGGTGGAACAAGTAGTTCGAGCTGGTTTTCCGCAGGTCGTGGTCGTCGATTTGCAAAGCATGGCGAAAGAACTTTCGTTCGTTCGAGTTGTTGTACCCGGCTTGGAGGCGTATCCGCATTCTGTTGACTACTCCCCCGGTTCGCGCGCACTCGCAGGTCTCAACGAATGAAGGTCGCCATTTTCTCCGGTCCCACAATGCGAACCCGGCAGGTCGATATCTCGTCGGTATTTGGCTTTGAGTCGCGACCACCAGCCAAGCGCGGTGATATCTATAGGGCTGTCGTGGGAGACGGTGTATCGGTGGTCGGACTGATCGACGGCTACTTTGGCAGTGTTCCTTCCGTCCTGCACAAGGAGATACTATCCGCAATGGCCAAAGGCTGCACGGTATTTGGCGCGGCCAGTATGGGTGCCCTAAGGGCGTCCGAACTACACTCGTTTGGCATGATTGGCATCGGAAATATCTTCCATGACTTTGTGTGTGGCCGTCTGGTTAGGGACGACGAGGTAGCCATCGAGCATGGGCCTGAGCAAGTTGGCTTCGCACCCGCTTCTGAGGCCCTCGTCAACATTCGCTACACGCTCGCTAACGCTGTCACGTGCGGTAAAATTTCTGATCGCGCGTCAGATGAAGTAACTGAAATGGCCGCAAATACACGATATTCTCGTCGTACTCTTCTCGGCGCTCTCCACCTATACAATCAGCGCCGCCCACATGAGACAATTTCGGAAGAGACAATTGGTTGGATTTTGGCAAATAAAGTCGATCAGAAGTTTCGAGACGGTTCAGCCCTACTTAATGCTATCCGGGAGTTTACAGCGGGAGATTGTAACCGAGCGCAGACGGACCTCGATGTAAAGCAAACCAGATTCTTTACCGATTTTCGCGCTACAATGGACAACTCTCTGGTTAGAGACTTGGTATATTAGGAGACTGGGCCGGTATGGCGTTCTGAAGTGACAAGGCTAGCCGTTGTTCAATGCTAATTGTCAAAGATCTATACCGCTTGTGATTGCGAAGTGGCTCAAGGTCAAGGTCATTCGCCAACCATCGGCCGAACTCAGCTGGCATCTTGGGAAGACACGACTCCAACAGGCTGAGTGCCTTCTCCCGTTCGCCTGCCTGTGCCATGGCGCACGCAAGGTTGTATTGGTCGGTCAGGTCATCTGGTTCGATAATCAGCGCGCGATCGGCCCATTCGAGCGCTCGTTCATTGTCTCCCAAGCGAGCCCATGCGAGCGCACCGTGCGCTAAGGCGTTAGCATTGTCGGGCCGGGCGGCAATCTCCCTCTCTATGCGCTCAAGAGCTCGATATGTTGTAGTAGTGAACTCGTCATTGCGCCCCAAAGATCGCTGCGCCAAAGCGAGAAGGTTCAGGGAGCTATGGTCCGACTCCAATAGTCGCGCTGCTTCTTCAAAGTGTTGCAGCGAGTCTTCATGCCGTCCAAGCTCAAGGTAGGTGATGCCAAAGTTGTGGTGAACGTCAAACGAATCTGGCTCTAAACGCCGAGACTCTTCATGGGCGCATAAGGCCGCTTCGAACTCGCCTCTTTCGGCGAGAATGCGGCCCATCGCAGCATGGGCTTCGGCGAGGGTGGGATCGAGAATTGTAGCTTGCTGCGCTGCGTCTAGTCCGGAGTCGGTCGCCCTACCGCTCTGGTGTAGATACGATAAGCAAAGGGCGGATAGCGCCCAAGCTCGTGCATAGGACGGATCGACTTCCAAGGCGCGGCTGCAAAAACGGAGTGCGATCTGATAGTTGCGAACGCCTCGCAATACAAAGTACCTACGCCCCATGAGATAGAGACGGTACGCCTCTGAATCGTATGTTGAGCGGAATTCTAAGGCCCGTCGTTCAGTGGGCAGAAGCTTCACTCGAAGAGCAGCTACGATCGCCTTTGAAAGCTCGTCTTGAATCTCGAAGACATCTTGTAGGTCGCGGTCATAACGCTCGGCCCATATGTGCGTATCCCCGACTGCATCGACAAGTTGAGCACTTATGCGAATCCGCCCCCCAGATCGCCGAACGCTGCCCTCCAATAGATAACTTACTTTCAAACGTTGGGCGATCTGACTCACGCTGTTCGTGCGATCCCTGAATGCAAAGGCGGTGTGACGCGAGAGAACATCAAGCGCGGAAATCTTGGACAAATCGGTGATGATGTCTTCTGTAATGCCATCGCTAAAATAGCCTTGCTCCGGATCTCCGCTCACGTTTGCAAATGGCAGCACTGCAATCGTGATTTTCGAGTGCACCGAAGAGGCTGCGGTCGCTGAGTTTTGCTGGCCACGCCTAACCCGGAATACACGAACAGTTTGGCTAATGTTTTTCAGATCTTTGACGCCTATATCGTCAAAGTGGAAATCGCCTTTGCCGCGCGCTTGGCTAAAGACAGCCTCAGATACGAAAACGGTGCCCGGTTCCGCGATTTGCTGCAGGCGTGCAGCTATGTTCACACCCTCTCCAAAAAGGTCGTCGTTCTGAACAACTACATCGCCGAGACTGATCCCTATCCGATAAATGATCTTCTTGTCATCGGGCAGATCGCCGTTCGCGGCGATCAAGGCAGTCTGAAGTTCGATTCCGCATTCGACAGCGCCGACAGCGCTGGCAAACTCGAGAAGCACGCCATCGCCAATCAGTTTGACCACGCGGCCCTTGTGGGTCGATACCAGAGGCTCGACAATCGTGCTGTGCCGCGTTCTCATAGCGGCGATTGTCGCCGCTTCGCTTGCTTCAACCAGACGACTGAAGCCAACGATATCGGCAAAGAGGATAGCCGCTAGTCGGCGCTCCACGTTTGTACTCCATTTCGGCAATGTTCAAATCGAGCTTACGCTTCGTGAGCGGCCCGCAGAAGTGAAAAAGTCACATCCCCGCTAGCGCTACACGGCTTCGGATTTGAGTAGGTCGAAACAGCATCGACTGATTGATTGGTGGGACGGAAGGGATTCGAGCCCTTCGTCTGCCGCGCCTGCGCAGAAGACCATAGTCGACTAGCCATGCAAAGCGATGTCATCGAAGTCATTGGGTGGAGGAAATAGCATCTCCCAAGGTTGCGCACTTTCCGTTTCCTGATAGGACGGACCGAAACCAAGAGGGAAAATCGAACAATGGCAACCGAGAGTGAAGCAACTACAAGCGCGCATTTGTTGGAGCTGACTGCAGATATTGTAGCGGCGTATGTTCAAAAGAATGCAGTGCCGGTTACTGGGCTCCCTGATTTGATCGCCAGCGTGAATTCTGCACTGCTGGGGATTGGGCAGCCTGCGAAGGAGCCGGAGCCCGAACTCGTCCCCGCAGTCAATCCGAAGAAGTCGGTGTTTCCCGATTACATCGTGAGCCTCGAAGATGGGCGCAAGTTCAAATCTATGAAGCGCCACCTTGGCCTACTGGGCATGACACCTGACCAGTACAGAGCCAAGTGGGGTCTTGCGAAGGACTACCCTATGGTGGCACCGAGCTATGCGGCCCAGCGATCAGCTCTCGCAAAATCCATTGGTCTCGGCCGCAAGGCTGTTCCAGAAATGCCGCCGAAGAAAGCACCAGCAAAACGGAAAGCTAAGGCCTAGACACCAGTCACTATCTGCAACTTCTAGACTTCCGCTCCTAGCAGACGCATTCTCCCTCGAGAGGGCGATGGGCAAAGCAGTTCATCCCAAATGGACAGGACGGCGAAGGTTATGGTGGCGCTCGCATCGCGCCACTCGCCTTGTGGTGGTTCTTGCACTACTTGGGTTTACGTCCGTCGCCTACTTTGCGACCGGCGATCAGCACCAGCTCCCGCGGGTCCATTCGTCCGGCACGTCACCGAGCAATGTCGCCGCGCGGAAGGTGGGCTGCGATATCAAGGGGAACATCAACGAACGTGGGGAGCATATCTATCACATGCCGGGCCAGGAATATTATTCAGCCACGCGCCTAAACCCAGCGCGAGGGGAACGCTGGTTCTGCTCCCAATGGGAGGCTTGGTGGGCTGGGTGGCGAAAGGCTAAGTATGATTTCAATGAGCAAACGGATCGGATCCCTAATCGCGATTGTGTTCGCGTTGTCCGTCCTGTCGACGCGGCTGGAGGCAAGCCAATGCTTCGACATCTCTAAAGGGGGAGCCTGATTATCTATCGGGACTTCTCACCTATCGGATATTCCCCGGATCGCCAAATTTCGAGGATGTGACGAAGGGAGATGCCCCTGAGCCAGCATACATACTCCGTCTTGACTCACCCATTTGTCTGACGGGGGATGAGTTCATAAGCGAGGCGAATGAATTCTCGACGGTTCAGCTGTCGGGAACGCCCGCGACCGAAGCGCTACTTCGCTCGCTAGTTGGAAAGGATGTTGGTGTCCGTCTGACCGAACAAGCGGGGGCGATCACTGCTCATCACCACGCGCCACTCCTTGCGACGGCCGTCGAAGTCAATTTGAGCCAGGATACTACTGAAGAGGGCTCGATGCTGGTTAGCTGCAACGGTTGCTTGAGATGCCCATAGATTGCCGTGATCGCGGCTGCAGAAAGGGGACCACGCCTCCGCTTTTCCGGGATTACGTATTGCGCAGCCTGAACGCCGTCACCCTGCTCAAGAGCATAGTAGAATGCTCTCACAGTGGTGGCTGCGGTCCCATACTTAAAAAGGCCTCTCGCCCGACGAAGCATTTGGGCATTTTTGATGTTGGAAAACGGTCGCAATTTAGTAGAGTCTTTGGACGTGTGGCGTGGGGAGTGTCTGTGGTGGTTTGGCGTTCGTTTATTGCTTCTGGGCTATGCATGCTTGGGCTGCTCAGCAGCGCTGAGGCTGCCCCCCTTTTTGAAGTCAATTCCTGGATAGGCTTTCAGAATTACGATGCCACAGGGTGTATCATGATCTCACCCTTTCCGGACGGAAAAGCCGGGCTGGCAGTGGAGATGGCCGGTTCGGATGACATCACGATTGGTGTTCGCTGGATCGAGGCGGACTACTCAGGAATGATGGGACAGGACATTCCCGGCAAACTTCTTGTCGATGGTGACCCGCCTATCGAGGTTGTCGGACACTTCGTGCAGAAGGACTACCTTCGATTCTCCTCTGAACGTAAGGGTCTGCTTAAGCATGTATTCACCGCTGGACGGTCGATGAGGCTGGACTACAGGGATGGAGGCTGGGTTGCCGCCCCCCTCAGAGGCACTACAAAGGCAGTGGAGCGACTTGCCGCTTGTGCCGACAGGCAAAGAACGGCGGCGCAATTTGATCCCAAACCATCGTCGCCTCAAAGCGCAGATAGCACCTCCAAATCCGAACAACCCTCAGCCTCGCCCTTTCCATCGTTCATTGGCGACAAAGGCTCACTCGTTAATCAGCAGTCTTTCCTCTCAATATCTCTTGGGGACTTGATCACTAAAGAAAAACTTCAGGCAATATTCCCTATGACTGACATCGAGTTTCAGATGTACACGGAAGATGGGGAGTGTGCCGACGGCTGCTATACCATTGGGAGTAAAGACAAGGACGCGCTTAGCGCCTTCTTGAAAGTTAACAAGACCGGAAATTTGTTAAGCTTCTCGTTTTCTGGAGCCTCAGTGTCAGACTCCAATGGCAATAAGGCTGGTCAGCTTTTTAGTGACATCAAAGCATTTCCGGATATAACGTGCGACAGCGGTGACGTAATGACGTGTTATGGAGCACCTGACGCCGTGCAATACATCAATCCAGACGTTTCTTGCGACCTTAAAGACGCACTCACAGAGACGGCGCAAGGTATGTATATTGTTAAGAACCGTGGCTGTTTTAAAATAACATCTTTTCAATTTTATAGATATTAAGCTTGAGGAGAACGCTCACCTTTGGCCTTAGAACTTTAGTTGGCCCACAAGGTGCGCGAGGAGGAAAGGCGTGACCTTCATAGAGCAAGCCTATTACCCGCGGAGATCGGAAGTGAAAGTCGGAGTTTATTTTCTCGTTGCCTACCTTGGCGCCAGCGTCGCCGCAAAGGCAGATACCTTTGACTACCGATGCAAGTTTGGCGTCAAAACCTATTCCCTCAAGGTGAATACCGAGGCAAACACCCTCGAATGGAGGGGCCAGACATACAGGATAGTCAAATCCAGTTCTGACAGTGATTATAGCGTATGCGCCAATTACGGATGGCACGTGGAGGGTGACGGCACGTCTTTTGATTTCTGCACCGCCACTCAGGGATATGCAGACATCCAGAAGGACGGAGAGATTCAAGTGCAATGCGATATGAAGAGGTGATTGGCACTTGAGCCCAACTGCCCGAGTATCGCGACGAGAAGGAAATCAAGGTTAGCCAATCTGCAGGCGTCAAGCATCTCGCAAATGCGATAGACTTGCTGCCGCGAGAAGCCAACTGCCTTCGAGATTGCGGCAGCTCCTTCGCCGCCTCGGTGGAGTTGCAAAACGCGATTCCGGTCGAGTCTCTGGTTGCCGCCCCTAATAGACACCAGTGGCCTTAGCCGCCGCCGTTTGGGGGCGGTTTTGATCGGGCGCGCTGGTGGCCGCGCCTGCACCGTTTGCATTGAAGGTCGCCGCCAAGCTGCCAAGCCCTTAGCACCCGCTATCGACAAACGATGTCTGCCCGCGCACGAGCAAAGATAGGTGGTCCATCTTGACCCCTCTAAACATTCACGATATAGAGGGGCGATATCTAGCACCTAAAGGAGATCGGCAGATGCCTCAACCTAAGTTTCGTCTTGGAAAAGACCCACTCGGCAAAATGACTTGGACCGAAGTCATTTCACGACTGCATGAGTTGTCGGGGACTTACGCTGATCACGTGCTAGACGACGATGACATTGCTCCCGCTCGAGTCCAAGTGTGGGTCGTATCTACCGGCGCATCGGGTGAGAGCAAGTTTGCCTCGGCCAAGATGCTTGGCTATGCCTCCAGCGTCGCAAAGTACCTCAAAGCGCGAGAGCGTGGCGATGCGATGACCGGCGTGGATGCGGTCACAGCATTGCGGATGAGAGGCTTCGTCGATTGCGAGTGTGCTGCACATCCGAAACTCGACAGGCAGTTGACGAAATGGTTGAGCCAGATGGGGAGCCATCCTCGCTCCGCCTATCGCTTCATGATCCACCGTGTGGACCTTGCTCGCATGTCCAAACGGCTTCCAAAGATTTGCGCCTTGTTTGGTGGGTTGGACAGCACCGAAAAGAAAGTATTTGCCGACCTGCTCGCCAACGATGAGGTATCGAGCGTTCTGGAGCGGGATTCAGTCCTCTAGGTCATCTCGTCCAAAGCAAGCCGCGCAACGTCAACTCCAGCCTAGTAGGTGGAAGGCGACGGTCAGTCAGACTGCTCGGGGGGCGTTCCCCGAGACAGTCCTCTTCCGTCGTCGCTTGGCTGGGGGCCAGCGCCCGAGCAATTTGCGCGGGCCAGCATCCCTCGGATGGGTAGCGTTCAACGTGCCGCGCGGCTAGTGCGAAACCTCGCAGACACAAGTCCGAACTGCTTTGTCTGAGCGGAGCACGATATCGTTGCAGGGCCAGCAAACGGATCAGTAAATGTACAGGAACCGGATGCCCGATCCGCGCCCAGCAACTGACCTAAGCCCGACCCGATGTTGACGAATGTCAACGGTAGGCGAGCTGTAGTCTTGTTACCCACTACCTTCCGGCCATTTCCCTGAAAACTGATTATCCCACCAGTTCGGAGAGAGAACATGAAGGACACATCGCCTCGACCGTTGACGTTTGCGATCTCCCCTTTGCAATCCGCTGTGAAATTTGTCTTTCCAATGGAAAGGTGTAGGCATTTGCCCGGAAGTACCATCGTTCCATCGGCGCCCGGATTGTTATCTGCCAGCGCTGCACCGTCACCTACCATCACTGACAGTGCCGTTAGGCCGAGCCGACAAAGAAATGAGCGTTGCTTCATGCTTTCTCCATTAGATTAGCACAGAGTCTCGCATGCGACGCCGTCGCCATCACGGTCCAGCTTGCGACCCCACGAGCAGTTGTGCAGATACCATTGAGCTTCGTCGCAAGAACTGATCTGCGAGCAGTTTCTCCTCGGCTCACATGAAAGCCCGCTCTGTGCGACCAGCTTACGGCTGATGATCCCGAGTGGTTGCCTCGGGGGCGCTGCTCCATAAGCATGTTCCGCGCGCCAGTCCCAAGGCACTTGGAAGGCACCTACCCAGAGGCCAACCTTAGCCGACTTCGCCTTCGCCTGCTGCTCGGCATACGCGCCATGGCTATAGCGGGGCCAATCCACAGCTTGACCATGTTCGACCATCCATGAAGCAACACTCACGCCGTCGGCGCGTCGGCAATCACCGACGAACCGGCCATAGCGGTCCCAAGTCACGAATGCGCATTGCACCGGCTTAGATGCCGCAAGGAACGCATCCAGAGCTTCGGCCGAGCGGCGGCCACATGGATACTCAAAACCCTTGGCGTCGTCGCAGTACTGACGGCTCTCCGGGGCGTCGATCCCGTTGAACCTGATGCGTTGGCCGTGAACCTCTACGGTGTCGCCATCGATAACAGAGGCAACGCCGGAGAGTGCGTTCGGCTGTGCTCCTGACCACCTCGACAGGCTGATGTCAGGGACCCAATCTTTGTGGTCGTGAACGACCGACTGGATCAACCCTGCTATGGCGGCAATAGTCACAATGATTAGGCGCAACGTCACATATGGCCAGCGACGAAGTCGAAATCCTCGTCTGCCAGCGCGTCGCCGCCAACGGTCTGATTGGTTATTGTGTCGATAACGGTCCAAGCCCCTACCCCTAGGAATGGCAAAGCCATCAATTCATGCTACTTTGGTTGGCAAAACAAGAGGGGGCAAAGAAAGATGCTCGAAATGGGAGAAGAGACTGCGAAACGCATCGTTAACGCCATTGCAGTTGCAATAGACGGAAAACCATCGTCTGCGAAGACATTCAAGTCATCGCCGCACAAAGATTTAGGGTCATATAGCGATTGGGCTCAGGACGACAACAACAGCAAGTTCGACACAACGCGAACTCGTGCGCTTCTGATTTCGTACCTTGTATTTTCTGGAGGCCGCATCCCCCTGCTTGGCATCCCAATCGGCGAAAAGTGGTTTCGGCCAGACAAATGGGTTGCAGGCGCGCTGGTGAAGAAGGGTTTCTTCGACGTCGATGAAGCTGCGGGCGAGTTCGTGGTCACGCCAGCCGGATGGGAATATGTCGCCGAAACCCTTGAGACGCACCTCAAGGGATGAAACGAGCGGGGGCCGACTAGCCGGACTTTGAGGATACCCTTCAATCGGCGGCTATCGCACCACTGGCATGGCGTCGAACGGTGCGCCCAATCTCGGCGGCGCTATTTCCGAGCGTCGTAGTGCGCGAAGACAGCTTCGATCATATCAGCAGCCATCTCCTTCTGCTCTTCGGTGGGAGGATTTGCTTGCTTGAAATCGATTTGGCTCGGCAGTCCGTCCTTGTTGACGACTAAGAACGTAATGTCTGGCGTCTCCTCGCTACTAATTTGATCGAGAACTGGCTTCCAAGGTCCTTGAGCAGGAATGCCGACCGCCTTTCCGAGCACTCCGTACCTTATAGTCAGGCGCTGCATCGCGCAGTGTTTGAGCACGGCTCGAACGGCCTCTTTTTGATCAGCATATGGGATCATTCGATGGCCCTCTGTGATTTAGGTGATCGCAGTTCATTCTGATTTGTAACGGGCTAGTGCAATTCGGTCCTCGGGAGAGACGTGGATTGTAATCCCGTTGTACCCACCATCTGATATCGCAGAACGAACGACCTCGACCTTGAACCCGAGATCATGAGCAATGTTGGCGAAAAAATACTGCTGAAGCTCGCGGGGGTCATTAGCGATGAGGCGATTGACGTGATTCGCAACACGTCGGGCAAGTGCGATGGCATCGGCACTTTTGAGCTGGAGATCGCGCTTACCGCCCCGGTAACGTTTTACGTGCGGCACCAGCGGCAGGATTGCCATGCTCTTCACTCCTTCGGCCCTGTGAGCACCTGCGGAGAGCTACGCCTTGGTTCGACGATTGGCGCCCGTCTTCTTTGTGCTTTTCGCGGCACGTTTTGCCGACGCCTTGCGCCCAAGCCTGCCGGAACATTCAGGTCGAGCCTAGGGCGTGTCGCAGGTTGGCTAGGTCCGAAACGAGTCGCCCACCAGTGGTCTGGAGCGACTTGACTATTTGGTCAGCCTCGTTCTGTTCAATAACAAGAACTGTGCGTTGCGGCTGTTTTGATCGGAACGCAAGCGTCCGCAGTACGAGCAACCAATTCCCTTGTCGGTCAAGCACAACCTTACCGACACCGTGGGCCAGCGACGAGCGCAAGCCCTCATGTTCACGGAAGGCCAACAGCGCTGCTGCAGATGCCTTCCCTTTCGAAGCAAAAGCCCCGGTTGGTCCCATTAACGTCGCCAATTCTTCGAAGCGCTGTCCGACCAGATGAGGTAGTTTCACCACAGCATCACCCTTGGGCGCATTTGCCAGCAACAACAGCGTCTCGCTGACGGCCGCCTCACTCCGCGCGAACATGTCGAGGCAACGTCCACGCCATGCGTTTGCAGCGGTCAGCGCATTAAGCCACTGATCGTTTCTTACAGCAGGAATAGTGGTCGTTTCGATATCCATTTGGGAATAGATAATAGCAGGCGACACTTACCAGCAAGTGCCTATGGGCAAGTTTTGATAGCCATCTGTACTCAGTGCCGACATTTGCGAAAGCGACGTAAGGCATGCTCGTGTGTAGGCTAGTGAGGGCGCGATTGAAGGCGGCCGAGAAGCACTACCGCGAAAACTATGGGAAAAAGGACCGAAGTCATGAAAGAAGAAATCACCGCGGAAATGAGCAGCGGCAACGTGTTTGCGGACCTGCGCTTTGACAATCCCGAAGAGGAATTGCTTAAGGCCAAGCTGGCCCGCGAGATCCGCGCCATTATCAAACACCGCCGCCTGACTCAGGCGAAGGCGGCTGAGATGCTTGGTATGAAACAGCCCGACGTCTCCGCGATTGTCACCGGCCGCACGGGAAAGTTCTCTATCGACCACCTTGTCCGCTGTCTCGAATCGCTCAATCGGGCTGGAAAGGTCGACGCGGAAGACAACGCGGAAGGCAAATAGACATCACCTCCGACAGCCTTTTTAGTTGAACCGGGTGGAGGGCCGACATGCGCTTGCTTTAGCGTTCAGCCGTCTTCAAAAGCGCCCTCGCTCTTTTCAGCGCTGCCGAGCGGGACTCTGATCGGGTGGTTGGGAACCCTGCCAACCCATAGGCCTGGAGCATCGAGCCAAATCGCGATCTGAACACACCAGCCGCAGGAAGGTCTGGGTCCGCATTGATGAGAGCGGAGGTGATATATCCGAAATTTGCGTGTAGCCGTCGGAGTCCATCGAGAAGTTGATCATTCGTTAGTCCCCACTTAAACTTGCAGTGAGGATGTGCCGTCGCCCTTTTCATCCCCGCACGAACGGACTCAGATATAGTTGAAGGAAAGCCTGCCCGCGCATAGGCCCGCATTAACGAACCAAATCGGAACGTGAGCACACGAGCCACTGGAAGGTCTGGGTCTGCATTGATCATTTTAGCTGTGACATATCCGAACTTGGTATGAAGTCTTCGTATCCCGTCGATTAGATAGTCATCCGTATATCTGAGACCTTGCTGCCAAAGGCTTTTATATCCAACGAGTTCATAGCATGCTACGAGACTACCAAAGTGGTTAACATACGAACTCGAGGAAGCAGTGTATGAACAGGCATCAATTATTCCCTGAGAGAGCTTTCCCTTCTCCCTGAAAAGCCTCCTCAACCTATCGATCATGTCCGGCTTCGCATAGGCATTGCCGACTTTGCGTCTCATCTCCTGTTGGACCTTCGCGAATTGTTTTGGGTCAACAATCGGATCCATTACCCGCGTTCTGATCCATAGGTCGGGAGGATTTGGTCTGGACGGCCCTTTCATCCGCCGCGTTCGTACGTTGTAGACGTAGTATCCTATCATCAACTCGCTTGTGAGCAGGGTTCTGACGCGCCTCTGGGTCCAAGCCTGACCGTGTGTTGAAGGGACACGTTCAAGGTTCAGTCTCCAGGCGATGGTTGTCGTTGTTCGATGCTGGCTAACGAACATCCGGAAAATGCGGCGCACGGTTGTGATTTCATCCGGTGGACCGGGCACAAAGACGACGCGATCTGTGCTTAGGCCTTTTTGCTCGCCTAGACCGAGGAGAAATCGATGCTCTCCATCTTCGCTGACCAGCAGGCGTCTTACGCCGTAGAGCACCCCACCGCCCTGCCTAAACCCAAGACGTGCTTGCTGGGTTTGCGCCCTTGAGACTTTTGTAGACAGTTCGCGGCTGTACTCACCGGCCATCACCCGCTTCAGATTCTTAACGATCATCGAAACCATGCTGCCGTCGTTCTCGAATGGTTCACCGCAATACTCGACCGCGACCCCGGCGTCCCGACAGATGAATTCGTAATGCGCGGATTGGTCCGTATCCTGAAAGCGGCCCCATCGGCTGACGTCTAAAACGAGAATGGCAGAATAGGAGTGTTGGCCAGTCACAACGTCAGCCAACAACTGCTTCAGGCCATCTCTTCCCCTCAAGGTTAAACCACTTTTACCGGCATCGGCGTAGGTATCAATGATAGCGAACCCTCGTTTTTCGGCATACTCCCCGATGGCAGCGATCTGGTTCTCTAAAGAATACCGCTGGTTCTCGGTCGACATGCGAATGTATTGCGCAGCCGGAACACGGAGATCGCTTGTAAGCTCGGTCACTATAGTGCCTCCGCGCGAGCCGATTTCTAATGCGGCAGGAACGACGCTGATGATTACAAGCGCATATTACTCCTACAACGTGCTTGAGCAAAACGTTTTGAGCGGTCGATTCAGGTGTGCCTGCCATAGCCGAGGATAGCGCACCCAGACGGCGGGAAGCGATGCCAGCGCCGTAAGCGTAAGCCCTTAGCCGTGGCAGGCCTCGATGCACCGAAGGCTTCATGGCGGTGCCACCGCAGGCGCATTGAGGATACGGTAAACCTGCATCCTTGAGCAGCCGACTATTTTCGCGATCTGCGTCGGGCTCTGGCCGTCATCGCGAAGGGTCATCACCTTGTTCCTGTCAAGACGCTGTCTGCCCCCTTTGTAGGCACCGACAGTCTTTGCTCTCTCAATTCCCTCGCGCTGACGATCCTTGATGAAACGCCGCTCCATCTGAGCGACCATCCCCAGGACCGTCAGTACGATATGACCCATCTCACCACGAGTCGAGACATGCGGGTCCAGGACAGTCACGAAAGCACCCCGTTGCTCGCACTCGTGGATCAGGTTCAGAACGTCGCGGGTGTCGCGGCCGAGCCGGTCCAGCCGAGTGACGAGCAGTTCATCACCCGGCCGCAGAAACTCGATGATGGTGGCGAGTTCTGCCCTGCCGTCGCGGCTCGCACCGGACACCTTTTCAGATCGGATGATGCTGCACCCTTCGGTCTGCAGCTTGGCAATTTGGGTTTCAAGGTCCTGGTCGACGGTGCTGACGCGAGCGTAGCCTATCCGGCTCATGTGGTGTCACCTCAAGGTTTAGGCCTGAGGCTACCTTGTCACAAATAGTCGCTGTCAACCCAGATGTTACATGGCCGTTGCGGTCGGGCGTTACGTCACTTCAGGGCATACTCTGCCGTTACATCCATATTTCAATTTAAAAACCAAGCGCATTAGAAATCTAACAGGTCACCCTGTCCGGTGACCCTAGCGTTTTCTTTTCGAGCAAACGTCAGAGCCTCTTGCACCTTTGCGACGATGTATTTTGCACCCGAGTGCTTCGCATCAACGTAACCCGGGAAAGACATCAAAGCAGCCTCCTGCCGCCTAAGATACTTTTCGAATCCCTCCACGAGGTTCACAGCTTGATGGAGATGAATTTGTCCCGCCCGGTTTTCAACCTGCATCAAATCAAACACACGAGCTGCAAGGGTCTTGTCGTCCATTGGGGTGGTGGGAAGGACGGCCGACAAGTACTCGATGCGTGACGACAAAAGACGCATGTGCGCCCATCCACTGGCAGTCGCCTTCACGCTGTCGCGCTCTCTAATCGTATCCAGCGAGGATGTCTCGACTTCAATCAGCTCCTTTGTGAGGCAGAAGCGAGCTGCGTCTTCGATGTCAGATCGCACAAATCCAAGTGCCTCCATATTTGCCAATAGACGTGGAAGTGCGACAAAACCCATTTGGCCATTGTCGCCGCGGACCTTCCGCAAGGAGATAAGATAGAAAAGTATCTCAGAAAGTAGCATGTTCATGGGTCGCTGCCAGCGGCTATCGCAGTTGAATATATTGGCGATAAACCCGCTGTTGTTATTAAAATACCTGTAATCCTGCCGCATGAGCGCTCTTAGAATTCTGTATTCAGGAAATGAGCGGAAGCCGCTCCCTTGGGCGACTCCTACTATTACCTCTTCAGGCATATGCCCTGAGGTGATTATAGCCATAAACATATCGAGGGCACGTCGTACGTTTCGCCCCGCAAGAGCCTCCAGCATGCGTGAGAGATTATTGGGCCGCTGAAACAGCTCCACATAAATTCCTTTCAGGAATTCGCCCGCCCGGCTTTTCGGGTAAGAGATATGCATACCGGAGCGTGTCTCAAATTTTACGTGTTCCGGGGCTTCAGCAGCTAGGACCTCAAGGCTGAGCTCTAGCCGCTTCTTAACTACATCCACAAATCGAGGTGGGCTGATGTGAAAAATCTGGCCAGTTCGGTATGTATCAAGCGGTGGTTTATGCTTGAAAGCCTCGAAGGTCGAATCGCGCATTTGCAGAATAACAAGGCACTTGGTTTGGTCCATGAACCAGAGCGCGATCTGAAACGCAGCTAGTTGGGCTTCGGTCTCTCGCCGATCCACGTTGTCGAACACAACAATCAAATTTTCGCCACGGTCGCCTTGCAAATACCGTGAGATGCCGCGGGTGAGTATCAAGGAGTCGAGCCGCCAAGCTTCCAGATCACGTGCTCTCTCAAGCCCGCCACGACCAGCTTGAGACGCCTCCATCCTGTCATAGAATGCCTTCCGATCTTCCAAATCGCTAGAGAACACTCGCTCTTGGTCAATTGGGTCCCTCAAATCTATTGGAGCGCCCTCAGCGACTACGCTCTTCGCGAAAGCTTCACATACCCATTTGTCCCATAGATGATAATCTTCCGGCGCATTGTTGAAGTTGAGAAATGCCCAGTGATTCTTATCACGGAGCGGCCTCGGTTGTAGAAACTCCTTGTACCTCCTCGCAAAAAGGGATTTTCCGACTCCGACTCCCCCGGTTACTAGCTGAATATCTCCAGAGTTTTGCCGACTCTCTTGGAAATTCGAAATTGTCTTTGTAACGATATCAGATTTGCGCTTTGTAGTCCGTACTTCAACACGACGTTTAGCCCTTGAAAGGCGATCCTTCAGGTAGGATTCAAGGATTCTATCATAACTAGTAATCTCGTTTGAGGAGATATAAGCACGACTGTAGATCTCTTCGTCGGTCGACTGGTCCCGAGACGAGAAATACCGTCGCAGAACGGGTGCTAAATCGGCTGCGAAGGTGTTCGGCTCGATCCTAGAGGCAATTTGGCTAGGACCCGCGCCCTGATTGAACGGACGTTTAAAGCTCTTGGAGCGAAGCGCATCATTGAGTTGGCTGGCTAACCTCGATAAGATTTCATTACCTAGAAGGGCCGAAAGATCATCAAATGTAGAAGTACCCGGGGCAAGCAGTTCGATCTTTGTGCTAATGGCTGGGTCAGCGTCCCAATGGCCAGCGAGCAATGCGATTCCGTTAGTTGCGATGACTCGGCAGCACGGATTTATTCCAGCCGGAAAAGATCTGTTTATTTCGGTGGCGTATAGCCTAGCCTCCCCGTATGCAGCAACAACATCGCTCGACGGAGATTTTGCTTCTACGACAAGAACCGGAAGTGATTGTTTGTAAATGCAGAAGTCAGGAATATATCCGATCTTTCTCTTGGCGCCTTTCCCCAAATCTCTAGCTGAGATGCCTTCTTTGCTTCTAATTTCGTCGAGAGGTATCGCCAATAACTCTGCGCGAGTGAGGAGAGGCGTCAGGATTTGTGTTTCTACGTCGCCTTCAGTGGCGCCATCAAGGACAGGATTCATTGAAAAGCCACCTAATGTGATTCGCCGATACAGCTCAGATTATAGCATGAGTCCACCACCTTCGGCCTGAGCGGCCACCGGCGGTTTCGAGAATCCAAGCTCGCTGGTAGGAGAGCTAAAGCCGCGTGAGGGGAAAACGTTGTTTCGCAATTTACGCCCGCAGCTGGTAAAAAGTGTCGTCGGGGTTCTAAAGACTAGTGGCCCTTCCTGCCGCCGCCGTTTTTCGCTTTGAAGGGCTTACTATTAGCGGCGCTCTCAGGTTTTGGTGTAAGGACCGCCCCTAAGGGCCAAACAGCCACGGAAGTTTTTCCCGGAGCCTTGAACTCATTGATCGGCCATTTGAGCAGGTCAGGACCGCAAGCGTCGTGAATCGATTTCCTTTTCCGTTCAGCCCATAGGTTGGGGCGAGCTGGAAAACTACTATTGCCCTCCGCGTGGCCTTCATAAAATAATGAACGATTATCTTGACTTGTGACTTTAGCGAAGGTGTCCCAGCACAAAATAACGTCTGAGCGTCTCTTTTTCCGATCTAAGTAGTGGTAGTGCCAGCCGAAATGGTCGTGATGTTCACGTTTAAGCGTATGGTCATCACCAGATACGGTGATCAAATAGGCGACAAGACCCTCGTCTAGGATCACGTAATTCGCATAGCGAGCTGGTTCCAAAAAGCCACGATGTATCGGCCTAGGGGCAAATCGAAATTTGATGGCACCAAGGCTCCAAAATTCGCCTTCCTGCAAAGGCGGGTGGTGCGCATCGAAATGCTCTTTGTGGCGGAGCTGATCGAGCGCAGTCAGGAGCTCCTCCACTTCACGTAGGAGATGCTTTAGCCCGTGCTCCGTGACCCATCCCGGCGGATTGGGCCAAAGGGGCAGTTCCGAGGTCGGCCCAAACGGAAGATTGAGGTCAAAACGGCTCAACTCACTTGATTTGGCCTTGAGCAGAAGCGCGAGTCCGTACGCGTCGTTTCTAATGCCGGTTTTGTACAACACACCTCCGTTTGCTCACTGGAAGGGCGCGATGTGAGAACTTCGCGCGAGGCTGCTGGATGAAAAGAAGCCGCCACACTTATTGCATAGGGAGCAGCCGCTGCACTCATCGGCGTATTCATTTTTCCAATCGCTGATCGAGCGTTTTGCGTACTGATGGATGGAGCCATCAAGAAGACAGAGTTGGTGATTGTAGACTGAAACATTGATCCTAGCCGCAGCCAGATATTGCACAGCCGCCCGCAACTCACTTCGATAGTCGTATGGGTCCATCCAGAGCTTATCCATATTTGCCCTTGTGAAGCCAGTGATCTCCAGCCCCATGAACGTCACGTGGTCTACGAAGGTCAGGTTTCTAAAAATGAAATCTGACAGGTCGGCGAGACCTTCATAGGTTTGCTTGTGAACGACAACTCGTATCTCAACCTCAGCCCCGACGGACTTCAGGTTCATGATCCCGCGGATGGTTTCATCGAAAGCGCCTTTGGATTGAACCACATAGTCGTGCACTTCCGGGTCCGCCGAGTAGATCGGTATGCCGACGGAAAGACGAGGATGCCCGATTGCTTGATAGCGATGCGAGAAGGCCTTGTCCTTAAATGTCCGGCCATTGGAAAGAATATGAACCGGCGTAGACGGAAGGTGGTCACGAGCTGATGACAAAATGTAAAAAAAGTCCTCACCCACCAGCGTTGGCTCACCGCCAGTGATCCCGAGAAACGGGGTCGTTACGGGCAGCAGGGGCAGCACATCCAAAATCTCCCTCGCCAACCAGCGATCATCAACGTCTTTGGGTGGCTGGGAGCACATCAAGCACAGGTGGTTGCACCGCTCCGTTACGAGGAAATAGTTCGCGTTGGCATCCTTTCTGAACAGGACACGCACTGCCTTCCGATCCGGCACAAAGCGGATGACGTCTCCTTCGCTGAGGTAGTCGAACTCGTGGGGCAGAACGACTAGTCGTCGGTCTGAAAACAGTCGCTCAGCTTCCGGCCGATGCTCCTCAAAGGTGACAACCCACTGGCATTCAGGATGAAACGTCTGCCCCTTGAAAAGATACGCATCATGTTCTCGGTTAGGCGCTTGCTCAGTTTGGCCCGTCACGAGCCTAAGTGCCACTCGCTGTGAAAAATCACCGACGCTTGCTGACGCAGCGAAGCCACTCAGTCGCAACATCCTAATTCGCCCAACTTAGAAAGAGTTCTCGGGCGGTAACGTCCTTCTCCATGAGGTCGATCAGCCTCTTGAAGATCGACATATTGCGATTGCAGAATCCCGAGCGCGTTTTGAGGCCAACAAAGTCGCCCTGCGTTGCGGTATGGAACACCGGATCGGAGCCACAGAACGGTTCATAAGCGCAGTCGGCGCACATCGGTACGGAGCCTGCAAAAGACTGCTCGATAGGATCGAGGAGAGCGTCGGACCCGAAAATCTCAGCATAGTTGTTTTCGTGGACATTCCCGAGCAGAAATGTCTTGTCGCCCATTTCGGCCAACATTCGCGCTTCGTCGGACGCATAGACGCTGGCGTCATAGTTGTAGACAACGGCGGAGATGCCGATGCCTGCCGGGCTCATCAGGTCCACATATCCCGGCTCGAAAGGCGTGAGCATCTTTGTGAGGATGGTGGCTGCGTAAAATTCCTTGAAAGGAATGCCGTTCCGATTCAGTTCCAGGATGTAGTTCAGCCCATCAAAATAGAAGTCGAGCCAGCGGTCCACACCATAGGCGGCGTATGACTTCGTCTTGACCGCAAAACCGTATGGAGAAAGTGGCCGAAGAAATATTCCGGGGAAATCTAGCCGGACATATTCGTCAATGACCTCGCGCACCAGTGGAAGGCTGGCTTTGGTCGTCGTCATAAGTGCGCTGACGCGTTCATGGCCGAGAGCCAGTCTGGCCTTGTGGATACCTGCCACAGCCAATTCATAGCTGTTCTTTCCCGGGCGCGGTCGATTGGCATTGTGAAGAGTGGCCGGACCATCAAGCGACGTAGAAATTAGAATCCTGTGCTCGCGGCAAAACTCCAAGATTTCGTCCGTAACGACAGCGAGGTTCGTCGTGATGACGAACTGCAGCGACCGCCCGGCGACTTTGTTGATCGCTTCAGCCCGATGCACGACATGTTGGATCAATGGGAAGTTCAAAAGCGGCTCGCCACCCTGGAACTCGATCTTGATAGCCGGGCTTGGAGATTGAAAAATGAGTCCCAAGGCCTTCTCGGCTGTCTCCTCGGTCATATCGAAGGCTGATCGATCTTCGCTTTGACGGGATACCTGACAGTAGGGGCAGGAGTGCTCGCAACGCAGCGATACGACCATTATGTGAAGAGATGTGAAGTTCTCCAGCCTTTTTGCCTTGGTCCGAACCTTCAGCGCCAGCAGCTCCTTGCCGATATTGGAGGATGCATCAAAGAGGAACTGCCTGCTGCGCAGGCGGGGGTAGGCAGGGTGTGTGCTGGGAAGCTCGTGCTTGACAAACGAAGCCAGCACGGCGCGCGGCAATACCAGATATTCGCCCGCTTGGTTAGTCAGCACATACCGCTCGTCGTCCAACTGGGAAAAACGGAAGTACGCGAGCTGATATCTGTCGTCCCACGGTCGTTGGAACTCAGTTGCCGGAGCAAACTTAGTCATCGGACTGTAGGCCCGATCTGGAAAACGCCAGCGCCAGTATCGCGTTTCTAACCGTGGCGGTTTCGGCGGCGATGCTGCTACGCAGGTCCTGATCCAAGACCTCTAACCGCAGCCTTTCTATCGCTGCGTCGGCCGAAGCTCGCGCGGCCGCCTTATTGAAGTTGATCGTGCATACAGCGAAGCCGCCTTCGATCATGATCTCAACCGCAGCGTTTCCGGTCACCCGATAAGCTGCGCGCTTCACGCAGTCGAGGCTGAAGACTGACAGATCAAACTTGACTTGGGCAGTCTGGACGAGCTCGCTATCGCGAGAGGTGTCCGACATCAACAATAGCTGTAGCCAGAGCAGTGGGACCCGTGACTAGCATGGCTTGAATGGCTGGTGTGGTACGCCATGATGACGTCTGTGCCATTTGAGCGGTCGAGCACCTCACCGTAGCCGAGGTCCGCCGGAACAGTGCCAGCTTCAGCGAGCTTTGCCGAAGGCTGATTTGCCGATTCGACAAGGACTGCAGCCTGAACTTGGCCGCCGAGAATCATCGTGGCCGACAAGGCCATTGGTGACAGGAAATTGCGCTTCGACATTATCCAAACCCCCGTTTGTACGGACTCTTTAGCAAAACGGGCTAAGCCGGACAAGTACCGATTGTGGAGAAGTGCTTAAGAGATCACTAATGCTCCAGCCAAATACTGTAGTGCGGAGTTGACGGGGATCCGTCTTCTGAGCGCAATCGATCGCAGAAGCGGCCCGACGATGCTCTTTTGCAGCCGCTTCGGCTGCCGCCAGAAAGCGCTCGGATTTCAGCCCGAGAAAGCTGTTCGGAAGGTTTGGTTCTGGGCCATTGGCGATCTCCGCTTGGTGGGGTTCGCCGCAACGCGGACCATAGTCCTACATGCCACGCTTCCTGACCTCCTGGCCTACTCTCACGGGAGCGATAGGGCCAGGCGCCAAGCGCCACCATCAGGAGGGAAGCGGTCATGCCGACCATGTCTCGCGCCTGTAGCGTCTCGGGCGCCGCATCAAGGAAGCGGGCTACAGCGCTGCGGCCTGATACTGGACTCCGGGCTTCAGACGATGCATTCTCGCCTCGGGGAAGGGATCATGGGCAATTCTGTTCACGCCAGGAGGTTGGAGAGGCGACGGCCTTGGTGGCGCTCGCTTTTCCGCTATCGTCTCGCCGCCGTTCTGGTGATGCTCGGGGCGACTTCCGCGGGCTATCTTGCAGTCGGCGACGATCGGCACGAGCTGCCGCGCGTTCACCATGGCGGCGATTCGTCGGCCAGCAACGCGGCTGTCCGCGAGGCGGGCTGCGATATCAAGGGCAACATTAACGAGCGCGGCGAGCATATCTACCATATGCCGGGGCAGGAATATTACTCTGCTACGCGCGTCAACCCAGCTCGAGGAGAGCGCTGGTTCTGCTCACAATGGGAAGCGTGGTGGGCGGGCTGGCGGAAAGCGAAAGTGTAGCGATTGCCTTTAGACTACACCTTCAGTTGCTCGATGCGCGTGCTCTTTATTGGAAGTTCGAACATCGCGCCGCCCGCGACAATTTCCGATTGCTTTTCGATCGTGCACCAAAGGGCGAGTAGCCGCTCCATTTGCTTGACGACCGGAGCCTTGTAGAGGCCCTTCGAAAGAAAAAACCCGACGAGCCGAGAGCTTCGAAATGCAGCATATTCGACCTTGTTCCGGGTAATGCGTCGATCGCCAGAGATGACGATCCAACGCCCCTCCGTGCTCAGCTGGCCGATCCAGGCCACATCCGCGCCGATCCCATTCTCCGGCGCAAATGGCGCCGCCTTGGCCATCTCGGCAGATCGTCGAGTAGTCGGGCCAATGCCTTCCAAGCAGGAATGCAGCCAGAGCGACGCGGCAAAGCCCATCGGGACGCGCCAGCCTAGGTCTTCCTCCCCCCGCTGCATGCCAGACGTATTGTCCTTGGGCATCGCGCCGATCCATCGGCGAGGCGTCAGTTCGTCTCGCCGACGATACTGTCATAGTCGCGGCCGATCAGTAGCAGCACGAAGCCGCAGGGCACTGTCACGCTGGTGAGGGCAATAAGGCCGAGCCATCCATAGTCCGGCTTCGCAAAATAGTAGTACCAGCTAATCGCCTGCACCAGCGGAGACACGATCAACATCCAAGCACCCCATATGCCATCCGTGTTGAGCCGGATCGTTGTCGTCGCCCGATAGCTGATTGCCATACGTATGCCCTCCCGTTCCTCAAAAGGCAGCTTCGCGCCGGTTGAGCGCGAACGCAAGCGCCGGCCCGGCTACGGCTTTGCGAGCCTCACGCCGGCGCCTCCTCCATTCTGCGGAATGAGCTCAACCCCGGCAGCCTCCAGAGCGGCCTGCAGGTCGACCAACGTGCGGTCGTATGGCGTCCGCTTGCCAGCTTCGAAATTGGCAATGGTCGTCTTGGCCACCTGGGAGGCCGCTGCCAGCTGATCCTGCGACCATCCAACAAGCGCCCGGGCTGCCCGGCATTGAGATGGCGAAATTTTCATTTTAGTTAAACCTTACATTAAAGTGCGACTGTACGATACGTGCAGCCTTATACCATTAGTGCAACGTTATCGCAAATGCAGACCCAAATGCCTAACACCCCTCTTCTGGAGGCCGGCGAAGCTATGGCCGCTGCCTTCCCTTAGAAGATTTTCCCGCGCCCTGCTCGGTGCCATCGCCTCTATTCCGGGCATAAGAGGCGCGGCCGCGGCGCATGTCTCGCCGCAACCGGCGCCTCTGCCCTCCCAGGAGGAACTGCTGCAAGCCTACAGTGAGTGGCTGTTCTTCGAACGTCTGCTGCTTATGCGCGACATCTACCCTGGCGAGCGCAACCCCTACCGCCAAACAGCCCTCGTGCCCTGCAACACTCTTGCGGCGCATTACCATTTCCCGCTACGATGACCGAGAGTTATAGCCCGACATGGGAAACGGTGCCCTCGCCAGCCACGCGTGCGCTGCTCGTCTTGCAGACTGTCGGCGTTGACTTCAGGCCGCTGAGTGAACGGCAATGATCTTTCGTTCAGAAGGAAACTGCCATGCGAACGACCGAACGTGATCGACCGCCTTCCGGCTGGTTTGTGGTCGACGTGATGCGCCGCGAAGCCCGGAAGTGGGACTGGGCGGCGCTTGTCACCGATACGCATCCTGACGACGATCTAGAAGCTCGGATCTTTGCGAAGCAGTGCTGGGTCCCCATTCCCGGCAAGCACCGAAACCGAGATGCGGCTTGGGATATGTTCGAGGCGATGTCAGCCACGCGGCACTGACTGACTTTCATTCCGCAGAAGAGAAACGAACAGCCCGCTGCTGCTGGTGGCGGGTTTTTCATGTCGCGTTTCATGTCGCGTCCATCAGCCGCGCATCAGTAAAAACCGTCGGAAACCAAGGATACTCAGTTGCTACATGGTGTAACATGAGCTGAATATTACAGAAACAAGTGGTGCCCAGGGGCAAGTAGGAAATGTCTGTGCTTTCAGATCTTACCACGCACATGGCCTGCGGACAACCAACAGAAATACCAACAATATATTCTGGTGGGTTATTTCATTCCTCCCGGAATGTCCGACTGATTTGGTCCGACAGCGGCTTCACGAAATAGGAAAGCGCCGTACGCTCGCCCGTCTGGACCATTGCTTCGGCCGGCATACCGGGCACGAGCGTCAGGCCCTTGAGCTTCGTCAGTTCCGCCTGCGGAACCGACAGGCGCACCAGGTAGTACGAAATGCCGTTTTTTTCATCCGTCGCCAGATCCGCTGCGATCCGGCTGACATATCCGTTCAATATCGGCGTGGTTCTCAGATTGAAGGCTGACATCCGCAGCACGGCCTTGTGACCAAGCTGGATTTGGTCGATGTCCTTCGGGGTGATTCGTACTTCAAGCGCAAGATCGTCGCCTTCCGGCACGATTAGCATGATCGGATCGGCGGGCGTAATCACTCCGCCGACCGTATGAACTGCGAGTTGTTGAATGGTGCCTGACTGCGGCGCGACGATATCGATCCGCCGCAGTTCCTGTTCAACCGCCACCTTGCGCTCAACATACTCCCCGACCTGCGCCTGAACCTCTCTGAGCTCCTGGCCCACTTCCGACTTGAAATCCTGATCGATCTGCGGGATCTGGAGGCGCGTTTCGGCTATGCGGGCTGCCGTCTGTGCCTGATCTGCGATCTTCTCACCGCGTTCGCCACCGAAAGTGGCAACCTGGATCTTCAGGCTGTTCAACCGTTGGTCCGAGACAATGCCTTGGTTGCGCAGCCCACTTAGAACAGCAATTTCCTTTTGGAGAACCTGGATCATTTTTTCACAAGCAATTTCCTGCGCCTTGAGTCCTTCGATCTCGTGGTGATATTGAGTAATGCGTTCCGCCAATTGCGCCTGCTTCCCGTCGCGGGATTGCCTGCGGAATTCGAACAGCAACGTCTCGCTATCTATTGCCGAAGCTACGTCCGGAACATCTCTTCGGGCGAGTAGCCAGTCCGGGAAGGGGATTTCCGCGAGATCGTCACGCTCAGCATCGAGTCTTGCCAGGTAGGCGGCCAGCTCATCGAGCCGCTTGGTGACTATGGCGAGATTAGCGCGCGCCTGGGTGGCATCGAGCCGCATGAGGATGTCGCCGGCTTTTACTTTATCGCCTTCGCGCACAAGGATTTCTCCCACCACCCCGCCAGTCGGGTGCTGCACCTTCTTGACATAGGAAACGACGACAAAGTGTCCGGACGCTACAACCGCACCGGAGAGATTCGTGAAGGTCGCCCAGGCTCCGGCTCCTCCCACAAAGATCACGCTCGCCAGAAGGCCCGCCACCAGGTGGCGGCGAATGGAGCTTGAAACGTCATTGTTCTGATCAATGCCGGACACCGGTATCCTCCATGTCAGCGCGCTCTGCCACGTTATCCTGCGTAGACTCGATGGCCTTCAGGACTTTGGAAGGCGCACCGAATGATCGCTGCCGTCCACCTTCCATCACCAACACCAAATCCACGGCGCGGATGACGCTCGGCTGATGGCAGACAACAACCGCAATGCCCTTGCGCTCGCGCACGGAGGCGATCGCCTTAGCGACTGCAGCTTCGCCTTCCGCGTCGAGATGGATATTGGGTTCATCCAGCACAACAAGGAAAGGGTCTCGATAAAGGGCACGGGCAAGACCGATAAGCTGGCGCTGCCCGGCGGAAAGTGCCGATCCGACCTCACCAATCGGAGTTTCGTATCCGTGCTCAAATCGGAGGATCAGTTCGTGCGTGCCCGCTGCTTTTGCCGCGGCGACAATAGCCTCAGGGTCAGGATCATGTTCAAAACGAGCAATGTTTTCGGCAATGGTGCCGTCGAACAGTTCAACACCTTGTGGTAGATAGCCGATATGACGGCCTAGTGCTTCCCGGTCCCATTGATCGAGGCTTGCGCTGTCAATGCGAACCTTCCCGGCGACCGGCGTCCATGCGCCGACGATGGCGCGCGAGAGTGTCGACTTGCCCGAACCCGATGGACCGATGACCCCGAGTGCGCTTCCCGCCTGAATGGCAAACGCAATGCCGGTCACGGTCGGCTTGCTTTCGCCGGGCGGAACGATTGTCACGCCTTCCAAGCGCAGTTCGCGTTCAGGTGCAGGCATAGGCACAACAGGAGCGGTTTCAGGAACCCTTTCCAAGAGGTCCTCCAGCCGCGCCCAACTCTGGCGCGCAATGAGGAAGGGTTTCCAGCTTGAAATGGCCAGATCGACCGGAGCCAGCGCACGCCCCATCATTATCGAACTGACAATCATGACCCCGGCCGTAGCCTCCTGCCTGACGACAAGGTACGCACCGACGGTAAGAATGGCCGATTGCACCTGCAGGCGCAAGTCGGCATTACATCGCGCTGCTTGCAGCAGGCCATTGCGTGCCATGTTGTGGGCAACGGTATCGCTTATCGGCCCTTGCGAGAGAGTGTTGGCAAGGAGTGTCAGAGATGTGAGAC
>NZ_JAMYPF010000024.1:0-91747 GCF_040320205.1 Mesorhizobium sp. M0761 | reverse complement strand
GCGGCGGACGCATAGGGGGAGAGAAGTGTCACCTATGTATCCGGTTCAAAGTGTTACCCATCTATCGGCTGGACACCGGCAGGGCCATGAGGGGCGGCGCCGGCGTTGGGGTATTTGTTTTGATGTTAGCGCTGCCCCTCACCCTTACCCTCTCCCCGTATAGTGACGGGGAGAGGGGGTAGCGAACGGCGGCTCAGCGACGACCTCCGTCATCCCAAAAACGGCTTAGCCTTCATGGTCTCCGGCACCGGCACACCCAGCCGCTTCAGCACCGTCGGCGCCAGTTGCAGCTGATCAAGCAGCGTGTCCGGATCCGGCCCTTTGCCGGCTCCGAAATAATACAGCGCGAAATCCTGCATTTCATCGTCACGGCCGCCATGATGGCCGCGGTCTGTCTGGCCGTGGTCGGCGGTTACGATCACCTCGTAACCGGCCTGCCGCCAGCCCGGCAGGAAGGCTGCCAGCATGCCGTCCATCGCATAGCAGGCATGGTCCATTTCGTGGCAGTCATGGCCGAAGCGGTGGCCCATCGAATCCAGAGTGCAGGTGTGCAGGATACCGTAGTCGATGGCATGGCGCCGGGTCAGCATGGTCAGCGTCGCAAACAGGTCGACATCGCTCGGCGTCATCTGGTTGCGGGCATTGTAGCCGGTCATGGTGTGGAAGCGGCCATGCGCGATCGGTCCGTTGGGCTCGTCATACTCCATGTCCTCGACCAGATCGAACGGATAGGAACGGAAGAATTCGGACCAGTAGGAATGCGTCACCGCGCCGGTCTTGCCGCCGGCCTTGCTGACCTCGGAGAAAATATCCGGCTTGTTGACGAGAAAACGGTTCTCGTTGGATAGGATGCCGTGCTCCTGCGGCGAAACCCCGGTGTGGATCGAGGCATAGCAGCAGGCCGAGGTCGACGGCAGCACCGAGCGCATCTTCCACACCTGCGCCTCGCCCGACTGCACCCAGCCCTCGAGATTGCCCATCAGCCGGCGCCAGTTCCGGTAGGGCACGCCATCGAGAATGATGAGCAGCAGTTTGGTCTTAAGCGCCATGGGCGGCTCCGGAAAGCTTTTGCCGTTGAAGGAAGTTTTCGCGACAAAGGCCGCGAATTCCCTACTAATTCCCCGCGCTCGCCATGCGCCGTCCCTTGATCGCCTTTTCCAGCCAGCCGATCTCCATCTCGGGAACGGACGACAGCAGCAGGTCGGTATAGGCGTCGAAGGGCGGCGTCAGCACCTTGCTCTTGGCGCCGTAGCGCACCACCTCGCCGCGGTACATCACCGCGATCGAATCGGCGATCGACTTCACCGTCGCCAGATCGTGGGTGATGAAGAGGTAGGCGACCTTCTCGTGCTGCTGCAGGTTGAGCAGCAGCTTGAGAATGCCGTTGGCCACCAGCGGGTCGAGCGCCGATGTCACCTCGTCGCAGATGATCAGCTTGGGCTTGGCGGCGAGCGAGCGGGCGATACAGACGCGCTGTTTCTGGCCGCCGGAGAGTTCGGCCGGATAACGATCGAGAAAGCCCTTGCCCATCTCGATCTCGTCGAGCAGTTCGGCGACGCGCTTGTCGCGCTCGCGGCCGCGTATGCCGAAGTAGAATTCCAGCGGCCGGCCGATGATGGTGCCGACGGTCTGGCGCGGGTTCATCGCCACGTCGGCCATCTGGTAGATCATCTGCAATTGCCGCAGATCCTCCTTCGGCCGGTCGGCAAGCCTGTTGGCGAGCGGCCTGCCGTCGAAGGTGACGGTGCCTTCCTCGGGCGGCAACAGCCCGGTGATGGCGCGCGCCAGCGTCGACTTGCCGGAGCCGGATTCACCGACGACAGCCAGCGTCTGTCCCGGAAAGATGTCGACCGAGACGTTCTTCAGCACCTTGACATGGCTGCCGCCGTAAGCGGCGGTGACGTTCTTGACCGACAGGAACGGCGCGGCGCCGGGCTTCTGCTCGGCATGCTCGATCTCATGCACCGAGACCAGCGCATTGGTGTATTCCTGGCGCGGCTCCTTGATGATCTGGCGAGTGCCGCCCCATTCGACCAGCCTGCCATGGCGCAGCACCATGATCTCGTCCGAGACCTGGGCGACGACGGCAAGATCGTGGGTAATGTAGAGCGCCGCGACATGGGTGTCGCGGATGGCGTCCTTGATCGCCGCCAGCACGTCGATCTGCGTCGTAACGTCGAGTGCCGTGGTCGGCTCGTCGAAGACGATCAGGTCAGGTTCCGAACACAGCGCCATAGCCGTCATCACGCGCTGCAACTGGCCGCCTGAGACCTGGTGCGGGAACCGTTCGCCGATGATTTCGGGGTTCGGCAGGCTGAGCTTCTTGAACAACGCCACGGCACGTTTCTCGGCCTCGGCGCGTGTCGCCGTGCCGTGCAGCAGCGTTGCTTCCACCACCTGGTCCATCAGCTTGTGCGCCGGATTGAAGGCGGCGGCCGCCGACTGCGCGACATAGCAGACCTCGCGGCCGCGCAATTTGCGGAAACCTTCCTTGCCGCCCTTGAGAATATCGCGGCCGTTGAGCAGCACCTCTCCGCCGGTGATGCGCACGCCGCCACGGCCATAGCCCATCGACGACAGGCCGATGGTCGACTTGCCGGCGCCGGACTCGCCGATCAGGCCGAGCACCTTGCCCTTTTCCAGCGTCAGCGAGACATCGTGGACCAAAACGATGTTCTTCGGCGCCTCGCCGGGCGGAAACACTGTCGCTTCGATGCGCAGATTGCGGATATCGAGCAGCAGGCCGGGCTTTGCTTTTGTGTCAGCCATCACCCGCGTCCTCCCTTCAGGCTTGTCGTGCGGTTGAGCACCCAGTCGGCGACCAGATTGACCGAAATCGCCAGTGCTGCGATCGCCGCGGCGGGGATGAGTGCCGCCCCGATACCAAAGACGATGCCGTCCTTGTTTTCCTTGACCATGCCGCCCCAGTCGGCATCCGGGGGTTGCACGCCAAGGCCGAGAAAGGACAGCGTCGACAAGAACAGCACCGCGTAGATGAAGCGCAGACCAAGTTCCGAGACCAGCGGCGAAAGCGCGTTGGGCAGGATCTCGCGGAAGATGATCCAGCCGCTGCCTTCGCCCCGCAGCTTGGCGGCCTCGACATAATCCATGACGTTGATGTCGACGGCCACCGCGCGCGACAGCCGGTAGACGCGGGTCGAGTCGAGGACGCCCATCACCAGGATCAGCGTCACCAGGTTGGTCGGCAGCACCGAAAGCACGACGAGGGCCATGATCAGGGTCGGGATCGACATCAGCAGATCAACAAGGCGCGACAGCAGCGTGTCGAACCAGCCGCCGAACACCGCCGCCGAAAAGCCGAGGATGGCGCCGAGCGAGAATGACAGCGCGGTTGCCAGCACCGCAATGAACAGCGTGATGCGAGCGCCGTAGATCATGCGCGACAGAAGATCACGGCCGAGATTGTCGGTGCCCAGCCAATGCGCTGCGGACATCGGTTCCCAAGGAACGTCGCTGACAATCTCGGCATTGCCGTGTGGTGCGATCCATGGCGCGAAGACAGCCGCCACGACGAACATCGTCGTCAGTACGATGCCAATCAGCGCGGGAATGGGGATGCGTTTGATATCGAGCATGCCCGCCGCCTATTTCGGATGTCTGAGGCGCGGATTGGCGACAATCGCCCCGATGTCCGCGATGATGTTGAGAGTGATGTAGACAGCGGCAAAGATCAGGCCGACGGCCTGCACCACCGGCACGTCGCGCTTGGTGACGTGGTCGACCAGATATTGCCCCATGCCGGGATAGACGAAGATCACCTCGACCACGACGACGCCGACGATGAGGTAGGCGAGGTTGAGCATGACGACATTGATGATCGGCGCGATGGCGTTGGGGAAAGCATGCTTGCGGATGACGTTGAAGGCCGACAGGCCTTTCAGTTCAGCCGTCTCGACATAGGCCGACTGCATGACGTTGAGGATGGCCGCGCGGGTCATGCGCATCATATGCGCCAGCACAACCAGCGTCAGCGCGGCGGCCGGCAACGCGATCGCCTGCATACGCTCGCCGAACGGCATGCCGTCATAGACCGTGGAAATGGCCGGGAACCATTGATACTTCACGGCAAAGAAGTAGACGAGCACATAGCCGATGAAGAATTCCGGGAAGGAGGTCGAGGCGAGCGCCAGGCCGGAGATCAGCTTGTCGACCCAACCGTTGCGGTAACGCACGGCGATCAGGCCGAGGATGATCGCCAGCGGCACGGCCACGACCGCCGCCCAGAAGGCGAGAAACAGCGTGTTCCACAGCCGCCCCTTGATCGAGGTCGCGATATCCTGGCCGCTCGACATCGCCGTGCCGAGGTCGCCGGTGAGTGCACCGCCGAGCCAATGGAAATACCTGACGTAAGCCGGCTGATTGAGGCCGAGCTGCTCGCGCAAATTGGCGAGCGATTCCGGCGTCGCCGACTGTCCGAGAATGGCTTGCGCGACGTCGCCGGGCAGGATCTGGGTGCCGGCGAAGATCAGGACCGAAACGGCCAGCAAGAGGACGATGCCCAGCGCAACGCGCTGGGCCACAAGTTTCACGACGGGTGAGGACATATCCGCAAAGCCGGGCTCAGGCTTCGAGCCAGCACTTCGCCAGCGCGTAGCCGTTCATCAGCTCCTGATGCGGATCGTCTACCCAGCCGCCGACCTTGGCGCCTGTCGCATCGATGAACTGATTGAACATCGGCAGGATCAGGCCGCCCTCGTCGCGCACCAGCACGGCCATGTCGTGGTACATCTGCTTGCGCTTGGTCTCGTCGAGTTCGGCGCGTGCAGCCAGCACCAGCTTGTCGAAGTCCGGACGCTTGAAACGGGTGTCGTTCCAGTCGGCGGTCGACAGATAGGCGGTCGAGTACATCTGGTCCTGGGTCGAGCGGCCGCCCCAATAGGAGGCGCAGAAGGGCTGCTTGTTCCAGACCTCGTTCCAGTAGCCGTCGCCGGGCTCGCGCTTGAGCTCGATCTTGATGCCGGCCTTGGCCGCGCTCTGCTGGAAGAGTTGCGAGGCGTCGACCGCGCCAGGGAAGGCGACGTCGGAGGTGCGCAGCAGCACGGTGCCGTCATGGCCCGACTTCTTGTAGTGGAACTTGGCCTTGTCGGGATCATATTTGCGCTGCTCGATCTCGGAAAACAGCGGATAGGACGAATTGATCGGGAAGTCGTTGCCGAGCGAGCCGTAGCCACGCAGCACCTTGTTCAGCATCTCTTCGCGGTCGATCGCGAGCTTCAGCGCCATGCGCAGGTCGCTGTTGTCGAAGGGCGCGGTGTTGCAATGCATGATGAAGACGTAGTGGCCGGGGCCGGCATGGTTGCGGATGGTGACGCCCGGTACGCGCTTGATGAGGTCGACGATCTTCGGCTCGACGCGGTTGATCATGTTGACCTGGCCGCCCTGCAGGGCCGCCGTGCGCGCGGTCGCGTCGTTGATGACGATGATCTCGATCTGGTCGGCATGGCCCATCTTGTCGGCCTGCCAGTAATTGGCGAAGCGCTCGCCGCCATGGCGCACGCCGGGCTCGTTGGTGGTGACCTTGTAGGGTCCTGCCGAGATGCCGGCATCCGCCTTGTCCTTGCCGCCGTTGGGCTGGACGATGAGGTGGTAGTCGCTGAGGAGATAGGGAAGGTCGGCGTTGGCCTCCTTCAGCGTCAGGACGACTTCCTTGCCACTGGCCTTGATGCTGTCGATGCCTTTCATGTAGCCCAGCGCGCCGGACTTCGATTTTTCATCGGAATGGCGCTCGAGGGTTGCCGCCACATCCTCAGCGGTCACCGTCTTGCCGTTGTGGAATTCGACGCCGTCGCGGATTTTCAGCGTCCACACCTTGGCGTCGTCCGACGAGCCGATCTCTTCGGCGATGCGGTTCTCGAGTTTGCCTTCCGGGGACAGCTCGACGATCAGCTCGCCCCACATCTTGCCAAAAGCGAACGGCACTTGCGTCATGAACAAAGCCGGGTCCAGGCTGTTCGTGGATTCGCCGCCGACGAGGCCGGCCTTCAGCGTGCCGCCCTTGACCGGGCCTTCCGCGCGAGCCGCACTGGAAAGCAGCATATTGGCGAAGGGCGCTGTGACGCCGAGTGCTGCGGCGCGGCCGAGGAAATCACGACGGCTCAGCTTGCCGGACGCAACGCGCCGGCTCAGATATTCGAGTTCGTTGGACATTTGAGTTCCTCACTCTGTTGGTTCGACCTTATGGTCGTTTTTTGCTTGTTGTTACCAAAGGGATATTGACCGGAAGGCAAAGCGGTAAGCAAGACGGAATGCGACATGCCGTGGCGTAAATCGTGCGTCGCAACTGGACCAGTCGCGTGGACGCTCAGAGCAGGTCGCGCGGGATCGTCTCTTCGAAATCGCGTTCGAAAACCAGCGTTTCGCCCTCATAGGCTTCGATTCTGGCGCTGACGACGAAGTTTTGCGCGTCGCTGCGCATTTCAGCCGATGTCTCGGTGCGCACCGACCATCCGTTTCGCGACAAGGTCTGCGTCCAGTGCGTCCGGCCCGAGGCAGACAGCGGGTCGTAGGGGTGGATCGTCCAGCTCTCGCGGGCAATGCTGCCATTGGCCAGTCCATGCGCGAGATCGCGCACTTCGCCGAAATCATCCGTGATCGAGAGCGTGACGATGCCGGTCTTCTCATCGCGATCGACGTGACGCTCGGAATTCGCTGCACGAACTGTCGCGGTTGCCCAGGGTGTTGCGCCTTCGGGAGACTGGAATGAAGTCTCGTCGCTTTTTGCGAGCGGGCGCAGCGGCAGCCTCAGCGTCGCCGCTGAAAGGTCGAGCCGCACCGGCTCCGGCGACGGCCAGATCATCGGCCAGTAAGCGTTGGAAACAGCGATGCGCAGGCGGTGTCCGGCCGGCACGCGGTAGGCGCACTGGTCGAGAATAACGCGCGCCGAAACCGTTTCGCCCGGCACCAGCGCTTGCGGCTGTTCGTGCGAAGCGCGATGCGTCAGGTTGAGCACGCCGTAGGAGATCAGTTCCGAGGCGCCGTCGGGGTGCACGTCGCACAGCCGCACCGCGATGTTCGCCTGCGGGCGATCGGACGACACCCGGATGAGAAGCTCCGGCGCGCCGACGATGTCGAGTGCCTCGGCAAGCACAGGCTGATCGAAGCAGACGGACAGCGCATCGTCCGGGCGCTGGTCGCCGGGCAGTTCCGGGCCAAAGGTGAAGGGAAAATATTCGCCGCCGGCGAGCCCGCAGCTTTGCGGGGTCGCCACGATCGCCGGCCTGACGCCGTCAGCAATGAGTTCGATCGCCCCGACCTTGATGTTGGGAGACGGCCATTCCTGTTCGGCCACCCAACGGCCCGGCCGCTCCGGGTGCCAGCGCGCCGGCCGCACACTGTCCATGACATAGGCGCGGTAGTCCGGGTCGGCCTCGACGCCGGTGTCGACGCCCTTCAACCAGCTGTCCCACCAGCGCAACGCCTCCTGCAGGAAGCCGATGGCGGGTTTGGGTTCGGCATAATGCGGGTATTTGTGGATCCATGGCCCGACAATGCCCTTCACCGGCGCCTGGATGTTGGTGACCAGATGCGAAATCGTGTTGCGGTAGCCGTCATGCCAGCCGCCGATCGACAGCACGGCGGCTTTGACCGCGGAGAAATCCTCGCAGATCGAACCGCGTTTCCAATAGGCGTCGCGATGCTGATGGCTGAGCCAGAGCGGCAGAAGGAAAGACTGGTTCTCCAGCCGCGTCAGCCAGAGGTCGCGCCAGCGGTTGCCCGCAATCAGCGGATCCGGCGGTCGCGACGAATAGGACAACATGGTCGAGGCCCAGCCGAAATTTTCCGTCAAAAGGCAGCCGCCCTTGTAGTGGATGTCATCGGCGTAGCGGTCGACGGTCGAGCACAGGCTGATCACCGCCTTCAGCGCCGGCGGCTGCTTGGCCGCCACCTGCAGGCAGTTGAAGCCACCCCAGGAAATGCCCATCATGCCGACACTGCCGTTGCACCAGGGCTGTGCTGCCGCCCAGGCAATCACATCGCAGGCGTCCTGCAATTCCTGCTCGGAATATTCGTCGTCCATCAGACCTTCGGAATCGCCATTGCCGCGCATGTCGACGCGGATCGAGGCGTAGCCGTGGCCGGCAAAATAGGGATGCGTCAGCTGATCGCGAAAGATGGTGCCGTCGCGCTTGCGGTAGGGCAGGTGCTCGAGGATCGCCGGCACCGGATCGCTGCTGGCGTCCTCCGGCATCCAAACCCGCGCCGACAGCCGGCAACCATCCGGCATGACGATGCCCATATCGGGGAATTCGACGACCTTGCGGGGAAATTCGGTGATGGTTTTCATGCGATGCTCCAGGATGTCAGTGACGCATGGAGCGGGCATGTCATGAAGTCAAACGGGCGACGGCCGGTGTCGCCGCGACGACGCCACGATATGTAGCCCGATTGTTTTGCCCTGATGTTGCAGGATTATAATTAATGTATTACATTTATTAACTGAACCCAACGTGATGAGGATTTCGCCTGAAAATCGTTTGGGATGAGCCAAAGCGCGTGACGAACCTGGACAGCCGGGGTCTCGATTTTGCCGAACTCGATATTGAGTTTTTTTGCGACTTCAACCGTCCTTCCAGCCAAGGCCGACCGGTTCAAGGCGATTGGCGAATTCGGAGAGATCATCCTGGCCGTGATTTTCAAGCCGCTTGGTTCGGAGGTGATCTCGATGCGCCGTGCCAGCCGAAAGGAAAGGTCAGTATATGAACAATCCTAAATCGCGTGTTCGACCGCTTACCGATGCGGAGGAAGTGGAAATTCAAAGACAAATTGTTGATGATCCCGACGATACGGAGACGACAGACGAACAGTTGGCGCAAGCCAGGCCTTTCGCGGAAGTGTTTCCAGAACTTTTCGAGAGCATAAGGCGTGCTCGTGGCCGGCCAGCCGTGGAGAAGCCTAAGCAAGTCGTGTCCATCCGTCTGGATCAGGATGTCATCAGTAAATTCAAGGCGACCGGCAAGGGCTGGCAGGCCAGGATCAACGAGGTGCTGAAAAACGCGAAGGTAGGCTAGGCAATCCGCGTCAGTTCAGCGGAATGTCGTTTTCGGCCTTGCGCGCCTGATAAGCGCCGGACAGTTCGTCGTAGCGGGCGGAAATATTGCCGATCCTTGCCTCAAGCCGGCCGCGCTCGGCCTCGGGCAGCGTCCGCACCAGCCTGCGAATGGAAAAACTCTTCCAATAAGCGTTCTCGGCATTGTAGCCGCCGGGATCAAGAGTGAAGACCTCTTTCAGGATTTTCAGATCGTGCGGGATCGCAAAGCTGTCGCGTGAATCCTCGTGGCTGAAGAGGTAGTAGAAATTGTCGAAGCCGGTCCAGGTGATCGCCGACAGGCAGAGCGAGCAGGGCTCATGCGTGGCGATGAAGATGGCGTCCTTGGTGTCGACGCGCTCGGCTTTCGGCATTTCATAGAAACGCTTCAGGCAGTGCACCTCGCCATGCCAGAGCGGATTTTCCATCTCGTTGTTGGTTTCGGCCAGCACCAGCGAGCGGTCGCCCTTCCGCAGGATGGCGGCGCCGAACAGCTTGTTCCCATGGGCCACGCCCTCTGCCGTTTTCGGCACGATGTCGTGCTCGATGACATCGAGCAGGCGGTCGATCAGCGATATGTCGGTCATTTCTCAGGTCTCGTTGGGGAGATGGATTTCGTAGGGGTGCGAGAAATGGAACTCTTCGAGGTTGGAGCCGTCACCGCCGCGGTCGACGATGACGAAATCCTGCGCTTCACCGAGTGGTGTCAGCACGCCGTGCCAGAGATTGCGCGGATAGTTGACGCCTTGCCCCGGTGCGGTGATGAAGGCATGCGGCTCGCGCGGACCGTCCTTGCCGTCATGGCAGACGACGACCAGGAAAGGCCGCGGTGACAGCGGGATGAACGCCTGGCTGCCTAAGGGATGGCGCTCGACCATGGTCAGCTTCAGCGGCAGGTCGTAAGGCGTGCCGCGCGCCATCGAGATCAGCACGCGGGCATTCGGTCCCGCGGCTTCAGCGGTGGCGAGATTCTGGTAGCGCTCGGTCTTGCCGCCATTGATCGGGTAGTGATTGCCGCCGCCCATGTCGATGACATCGCCGAAGCCGGCAAAGCTTTCGCGGGTCAGCGGCCGCGCTGTGATGCGGGTCACCGCGCGCGACCGCCAATGCCCGCCCCGCCGAGCTTGGCGTGCCGGTTGACGTCCTTGTAAAGGAGATAGCGGAATTTGCCTGGGCCGCCCGCGTAGCAGGCCTGCGGGCAGAAGGCGCGCAGCCACATGAAGTCGCCGGCCTCGACCTCGACCCAGTCCTGGTTGAGGCGGTAGACCGCCTTGCCTTCCAAGACATAGAGCCCGTGCTCCATGACATGCGTCTCGGCAAACGGGATGACGGCGCCAGGCTCGAGCGTAACGATGGTGACATGCATGTCGTGGCGCATGTCGGCTGGATCGACGAAACGGGTCGTCGCCCAGCGACCCTCGGTGCCGGGCATCGGCGTCGGCGCCATTTGCTGGTCACTGCTGAACAGGACTTCCGGCGCGTCGATGCCGTCGACGGCCTCATAGGCCTTCCTGATCCAGTGGAAGCGTACGGCGTCGCGACCTTCGTTGCGCACCGTCCAGCCGCTGTCCGGCGGCAGGAAGGCAAAACCGCCGGCTTGCAGCACGTGCTTCTTGCCGGCCAGCGAAACGGTCAACTCGCCCTCAACCACGAACAGCACGCCCTCGGCGCCGGCGTCCGGCTCGGGCCGGTCGCTGCCGCCGCCGGGCAGGACCTCGACGATGTACTGCGAAAATGTCTCGGCGAAACCCGAAAGCGGCCTGGCGATGATCCAGGCCCTGGTCTCGTCCCAGAACGGCAGTGGGCTGGTGACGATGTCCTGCATCACTCCCTTCGGTATGACGGCATAGGCCTCGGTGAAGACGGCGCGGCCGGTCAAAAGCTCATTTTGGCCGGGATGGCCGCCATGCGGTGCATAATAGGTTTTCTGGTCAGTCTTGATCATATCCATTGGGTCCTGACCCCTCAGTCATTTCATTAGAGCGGGAGCATGTCTTTCAGGCGGAGCAGCGCGATGCGCTCGACCTGTTTGCAGGCGGTATCGAGTTCTACGCCACGGCTGTTGCCGATGCGCGCCTCGAACTCGGCGAGGATCTCCTCCTTGGTCTTGCCCCGCACCGCGATGATGAAGGGAAAGCCGAAGGTGGTGACGTAAGCGGCGTTGAGCTTGGAAAACAGCTCGCGCTCCTTGTCGGTCAGCGCGTCGAGGCCGGCGGAGGCCTGCTCGCGTGTGGATTCCGCAGTGAGGCGTCTCGCTTCGGCTAGTTTGCCAGCGAGATCGGGATGGGCGTTGAGGACGCCGATCCGCTCGGTTTCGCTGGCGGCGCGGAAGACGCGGCAGAGCGCATTGTGCAGGCCGCCGGCGCTGTCATGCGCCGGCCCAAGCTCCAGCTCATAGGCACGTTCCGCGATCCAGGGCGAATGTTCGAACACGCCGCCGAAAGTGTCTACGAAGGTTTCGAACGCCATCTTCGACGGCTTGAGCGCCGCCGGCTGGTAGGGGTGGTTCTCCTGCCAGTGCCTGGCGATATCGATCCGCCGCGCCAGCCAGACCTTGTCGTGCGATTTCACATAGTCGACGAAGCGCTTCAGCGCCGCCACCCGACCAGGACGTCCGACGAGGCGGCAATGCAGGCCGATATTCATCATCCGCGGCCGGCCCGCTTTGCCCTCGGCATAGAGCGTGTCGAAACTGTCCTTCAAATAGGAGAAGAACTGGTCGCCGGAATTGAATCCCTGCGGCGTGGCGAAACGCATGTCGTTGGCATCGAGCGTGTAGGGGATGACGAGTTGCGCGCCGCCGCTGTGCTCGAACCAGTAGGGCAGTTCGTCGTCATAAGTGTCCGACACATAGTCGAAGCCGCCCTCTTCGGCCACCAACCGCACCGTATTGACCGAGGTGCGGCCGGTGTACCAGCCGGTCGGCCGTTGGCCCGTCACCTCGTAGTGCAGCTTGATCGCCGCTTCGAGGTCGCGGCGCTCGTCCTCGGCGCTGTGGTCGCGGTAGTCGATCCATTTCAGGCCGTGCGAGGCCATTTCCCAGCCGGCCTCCTGCATCGCCGCCACCTGGTCGGGCGACCGGGCTAATGCTGAGGCGACCCCGTAGCAGGTCACCGGCACTTGCGCCTCGCTGAACAGGCGCAGCAGCCGCCAGAAGCCTGCCCGCGCGCCATATTCGTAGATCGATTCCATGTTCCAGTGGCGCTGGCCGACCCAGGGCGCGGCGCCGACGATTTCCGACAGGAAGGCTTCCGAGGCCTTGTCGCCGTGCAGCACGCAGTTCTCGCCGCCTTCCTCGTAGTTGACGACGAATTGGACGGCCACATGCGCACCGCCCGGCCATTTCGGATCCGGCGGATTGGCTCCGTAGCCGCGCATGTCTCTAGAGTAACGCATTGCCCCTCCCCGCCGGACGCTGCCGGAAGTTATGATCAGGATAGTCGAAAGGGTTGCTCGCGCATTCCCCCGAAATTTTTGAAAGTGTTTTTGTGCCACTCCGCTCGACCGGGACTTATGCATCGCCTTTAATTGGCGCACAATTCACTGCTTTGTTCGGCTGTATCGGAAATGGGAGGCGCCAGTGGCAGAAACGTCGAGAGCCGATGGCGGACGTCTGACGACGCATGTGCTCGACACCGCGACCGGCAAGCCGGCGGCGGGCCTGTCGATCGCGCTTTATCATCTTGAGAGCGACGCGCGGATACATTTGAAGACCATCGTCACAAATGCCGACGGCCGCTGCGATGCGCCGCTGCTGGCAGGAGCGGAATTCCGCCTCGGCGAATACGAACTGGTGTTCGCCGCCGGTGACTATCTACGCGGCCAGGGCACCAAACTGCCGGAACCGGCCTTCCTCGACAGTGTGCCGATCCGCTTCGGCATGGCGGAATCCGTGCATTATCACGTGCCGTTGCTTATCTCTCCTTATGGCTACTCGACCTACAGGGGGAGCTGACGCATGGCCAAGATCACAATACGCAACGAGATCCGCTTCATCCTCAATGGCAGGGATGTCGCGCTGTCGTCGGTGGCGCCCGACGCGACCTTGCTCGACTGGCTGCGGCTCGACCGCTCGCTGCGCGGCACCAAGGAAGGCTGCGCCGAGGGCGATTGCGGCGCCTGCACGGTGCTGGTCGGAAAATTGTCCGCCGGCAAGCTGGTTTATGAAAGCGTCAATGCCTGCATCCGCTTCCTGGGCTCGCTCGACGGCACCCATGTCGTCACCGTCGAGCATCTGCGCGGCGCGCCTGGCCAATTGCATCCGGTGCAGCAGGCGATGGTCGATTTCCACGGTTCGCAATGCGGCTTCTGCACGCCGGGCTTCGTCATGTCGCTCTACGGCCTGTGGATGAAGTCGCCGGACCCGTCGAATGCCGCGATCGAAAAGGCCTTGCAAGGCAATCTTTGCCGCTGCACCGGCTACGAGGCAATCATGCGCGCCGCGCGTGCCATCTCCAGCTACGGCAAGGCGGCGAAGGATCCGCTGGCGGCCGAGCGCAAGGCGATCACCGCCAGGCTCGAGGCTATGCATGACGGTGCCCGCGTCGAAATCGGCGCCGGCAAGCTGAGGTTGGTCGTCCCGGCCAACGCCGATGATTTCGCCGCTGTACTGGATAAGGAACCCGACGCCACTGTTGTCGCCGGCTCGACCGACGTCGGCCTGTGGGTCACCAAGCACATGCGCGACATCTCACCGGTAGTCTTCATCGGCAATCTCGAGGGGCTGTGCGCGATCTCCGAAGACAATGACGTCATCACCATCGGAGCCGGCGTCACCTACACCGACGCCTTCGCGACACTGGCCAAGCGCATCCCCGCGCTCGGGCCATTGTTCGACCGCATCGGCGGCGAACAGGTACGAAACATGGGCACCATCGGCGGCAACATCGCCAATGGCTCGCCGATCGGCGACACGCCGCCGCCCCTGATCGCGCTTGGTGCGCAACTGACGCTGCGCCGCGGCAAGAAGCGGCGCACCATTGCGCTCGAGGATTTCTTCATCGCCTATGGCAAGCAGGACCGGCAGCCAGGCGAATTCGTCGAGGCCGTGCACGTTCCCGTGCCGGCCAAGGGCACGAAGTTTGCCGTCTACAAGATCACCAAGCGCCGCGACGAGGACATCACCGCAGCCCTTGGCGCCTTTTTCCTCGACTTGGCCAAGGACGGAACCGTGGCCGATATATGCATCGCCTATGGCGGCATGGCGGCCACCCCGAAGCGGGCTTTCGGTGTCGAAAAAGCGCTGCTCGGCAAGCCGTGGACGGAGACAACGGTGGAAGCGGCCATGGCTGAATATGCCGGCGATTTCACCCCGCTGACCGATATGCGGGCATCGGCCGAATACCGGGCGCTGGCGGCCAGGAACCTGCTGCTGCGCTTTTTTGCCGAAACCAGCGGCAGCAAGGCGCCGTTCCAGGTGTCACGCAACGAGGCGGCCTGATGAACAAGCACGCCTCTCCAGATCTCAAGGCGCAGAAGATTTCCGGTGGCGTCGCCGCCGACCAGCGCCACGATTCCGCGCACAAGCATGTCAGCGGCAGCGCGGTCTATATCGACGATATGCCGGAACCGGCGGGCATGCTGCATGGCTGCCTCGGCCTGTCCACGGCGACGCATGCGACGATCAGCAAAATGGATCTGTCGGCGGTGCGCGCGGCGCCGGGCGTCGTCGATGTGCTGACGGCCAAGGACGTTCCGGGCGAAAATGACATTTCGCCGACCGGTCGACACGACGAGCCGGTGCTGGCCGACGACAAGGTCCAGTTTTATGGTCAGCCGATCTTCTGCGTTATTGCCAAGACGCGCGAACAGGCGCGCCGCGCCACCCGGCTGGCCAAGGTCGAATACAGTCCATTGCCTTTCGTCACCGACATTGGCGATCTCGACCCCCGCAAGGACAAGCTGGTCACGCCGCCGCTCACGCTGAAGCGTGGCGATGCCGCTGCCGCGATCAAGGCGGCGCCGCGCCGGCTGAAGGGCAAGATGCGCATCGGCGGCCAAGAGCATTTCTATCTCGAAGGCCATATCGCAGTGGCCATTCCTGGCGAGGACCAGGACGTCACCATCTATTCCTCGACCCAGCATCCGAGCGAAGTGCAGCATATGGTCAGCCATGCGCTGGGCGTGCCGAGCAATGCCATCACGGTGGAAATCCGCCGTATGGGCGGTGGCTTCGGCGGGAAGGAGACGCAAGGCAACCAGTTTGCGGCATTGGCGGCGATCGCCGCCAAGAAACACCATCGCGCGGTCAAGATTCGGCCCGACCGTGACGACGACATGATTGCCACCGGCAAGCGCCATGACTTCCTCGTCGACTACGAAGTAGGTTTCGACGACGCCGGCAACATTCTTGGCGTCGACTTCATGTTCGCGGCGCGTTGCGGCTTTTCATCGGACCTGTCCGGCCCGGTCACCGACCGCGCGCTGTTCCATTGCGATAACACCTATTTCTGGCCGGCGGTGCATGCGCAATCGGCGCCGCTTTACACCAACACCGTGTCGAACACGGCGTTTCGCGGCTTCGGCGGCCCGCAAGGGATGGTCGGTGCCGAACGCGTCATCGACGAGGTTGCCTTTGCCGTCGGCAAGGACCCGCTCGAAATCCGCAAGCAGAATTTTTATGGCACCAGTGGTGATAAAGACGGGGGCCGCAACGTCACCCCGTATCACCAGACGGTCGAGGACAACATCATCCACCGCATCGTCGCCGAGCTGGAGGCGAGCGCCGACTATGCGGGGCGCCGCCGCATCATCCAGGCCTTCAACGCCAACAGCCGCTTCATCAAGCGCGGCCTGGCGCTGACGCCGGTCAAATTCGGCATCTCTTTCACGGCCACCCACTACAACCAGGCCGGCGCGCTGGTTCATGTCTACACCGACGGTTCGGTGCATCTGAATCACGGCGGCACCGAGATGGGGCAAGGCCTCTACGTCAAGGTGGCGCAGGTGGTGGCGGAAGAGTTCCAGATCGACCTCGACCAGGTCAAGATCACCGCGACGACCACCGGCAAGGTGCCGAACACTTCGGCCACCGCGGCGTCGTCCGGCACCGACCTCAACGGCATGGCGGCGCAGAACGGCGCCCGCCAGATCAAGGAACGGCTGACCGACTTCGCCGCCGAAAAATACCAGGTGCCGCGCGAGCAGGTGCTTTTCCTGCCCAACCGGGTGCGCATCGGCAATCAGGAGATCGCCTTCACCGACCTCGTCAAGCAGGCCTATATGGCCCGCATCCAACTGTCGGCGGCGGGTTTTTACAAGACGCCGAAAATCCACTGGAACCGTGACAAGGGCGAGGGCCGTCCGTTCTATTATTTCGCCTATGGCGCCTCGTGCTCGGAAGTCTCGGTCGACACGTTGACCGGCGAATATGTCGTCGAGCGCACCGACATATTGCATGACACCGGCCGCTCGCTGAACCGCGCCATCGATCTCGGCCAGATCGAGGGCGGCTTCATCCAGGGTATGGGCTGGCTGACGACGGAGGAACTGTGGTGGGACGACAAGGGCCGGCTGCGCACGCACGCGCCGTCGACCTATAAGATCCCGCTCGCGTCCGACCGGCCGAAGATATTCAACGTCACGCTGGCCGACTGGCCGGAGGCCAACGAGCCGACGGTGCACCGTTCCAAGGCGGTCGGCGAACCGCCCTTCCCGCTCGGCATGTCTGTGCTGCATGCGCTGTCGGACGCGGTGGCAAGTGTGGCCGATCATAAGGTCTGTCCGCGTCTCGACGCTCCTGCAACACCAGAACGGGTGCTGATGGCGATCGAACGGCTGAAGGGTGAAGCCAAGAATAGCGCCTGACTCTGACCTGGATTCTGGCAAAACGTGCAATTCAGACTGAAAAACCCTATATTTCCCGTACGGGAATGCGAAATATGAAGTCGAAAGTGCAAAGCCTCAGAGCTTTTCTCGCCAGCGCCGACCGGTTTGCCTTGGTCGAAGTGGCCAGTACCAAGGGCTCGACCCCCCGCGAGAAGGGCGCCTTCATGCTCGTCTCGCAGGCGGCGACTTTTGGCACGATCGGCGGCGGTCAGCTCGAGTACATCGCGATCGACAAGGCGAGGCAGATGGTGGGGTCTTCACCCTCCCCCTTGTGGGGAGGGTCGGGGGGGGGGGGGGGGGCGGGGGGGGGGGGGGGGGGGGGGGGGGGGGCCGGCCCCCCCACCGGCCCCCCCCCCCCCCCCCCCGGGGGGGGGGGGGCGGACGATCGTGCCAAGCCACCCCGTTTCGCTGACGCCGCCACACGGCGTCCGCTCACCGACCCTCCCCACAAGGGGGAGGGTAAAGAAGCCCGCATCGGCTTCGACGAAGTCTGCGCCACGCTTGACGTGCCGCTAGGCCCCGAGATCGGCCAGTGCTGCGGCGGGCGCGTCGAAGTCTTGATCCGTGTCGTCGATGCCGCGCTTACTGCCGAGCTGATCGCGGCCGCAGAAGCCGAGGAAGCCCACCTGCCGCATGTCTATATCTTCGGCGGCGGCCATGTCGGCCGGGCGCTGGCCTCGACTGTTGCACTTCTTCCCGTGCGTGGTGTCGTCATCGAGACGCGGGCCGAAGCGCTGGAAGGCATGCCGGAAACCGTCGAGACGCGGCTGACGCCGATGCCCGAGGCCGAGGTGCGAAACGCCCCCGCCGGCACCGCCTTCGCCATCCTCACCCACGACCATGCGCTGGATTTCCTCATCGTCGCCGAAGCGCTGAAGCGCGACGACGCGGCCTATGTCGGCATGATCGGCTCGAAAACCAAGAGAGCGACGTTCAGGAACTGGTTCCTGAAATCGGCTGAGGGCACGGAGGCTGAGTTCGCCTGCCTCGTCTCGCCGATCGGCGGCGATGCGGTCAAGGACAAGCGCCCACCGGTCATAGCTGCGCTGGCCGCGGCCGAGATCATGACGGCGCTGGTCGCGCACGGCGCGGCACCGGCGGTAAGCCAGCAGGCGCGGCAAGGCCAAGAGGTAGCCGGCTAATCTTTTTTATCCGACCGCTTCAGGCCAAGATGATCTCGCAAGGTGCTGCCTTCGTATTCCCGACGGAACAGTCCGCGTCGCTGCAGTTCCGGCACCACCAGCGTGGCAAAGGCATCGAGCTCGCCGGGGAAGTATGACGGCATGACGTTGAAGCCGTCCGCGCCGCCGCCCTCGAACCGCGCCTGCAATTCGTCAGCGATCCGCGCCGGCGTGCCGACGATACGCCAATGGCCACGTGCGCCGGCGAAATGGCGCGCAAGCTGGCGGATCGACAGGCCGTCGCGGCGCGATTGTTGGATGACCAGCGCCTGGCGGCTTTTCATGCCCTCGGTCTCCGGCAGTTCGGGCATCGGTCCGTCGATCGGATAGCTCCCGAGATCGGAGATGCTGAGATAGCTGGACAGTAGCGCCACGCCGACATCGTCGGGGATCAGCGCCTGCAATTCCTCCTGTTTCTCCCGCGCTTCGGCCTCGGTGTCTGCCACCACCGGGGAGACGCCGGGCATGATCTTGATGTCGTCGGGTTCCCGCCCATAGCCCGCCATACGGCCCTTGAGGTCGTCGTAAAAGGCCTTGGCTTCCTCGAGGGTCTGCGCCGCCGTGAACACGACGTCGGCGGTGCGGGCGGCAAGGTCGCGGCCGACATCCGAGGCGCCGGCCTGCACCATCACCGGCGCGCCCTGCGGCGAGCGCGGCAGGTCGAGCGAGTCGCGCACCGAAAAGCTCTGGCCGTTGTGACCGTGAAAGCCGCTGCCTTGCCAAAGTCCTGATACCACCTCGGCGAATTCGCGCGCCCGCTCGTAGCGGTCGGCATGCGGTTTCAGGCCCGTCGCGCCGAAATTGGCGGCTTCGATGGGACTGGCCGACGTCACCAGGTTCCAGCCAGCCCGGCCACCACTCAGATGATCGATCGAGAGAAAGGTGCGCGCCAGCCCATAGGGCTCGTTGTAGCTGGTCGAGGCCGTCGAAACGAGGCCGATGCGGCTGGTCTGGACGGCGAGCGCGGACAGCAGGCTGATCGGCTCGAAGCCGATCGAGCGTGAGGTCTGGCTGGCGATGCCGACATTGGCTTCGCGCAGGCCGGCGGCGTCCTCGCAGAACACCATGTCGACCTTCGCCGCTTCCGCCGTGCGCGCCAGCCGGATGTAATGATCGATGTCGATGCCTGCCGTGACATGCGCCTTGGGGTGACGCCAGGCGGCGATGTGGTGGCCCGTCGCCCACAGGAAGGCGCCAAGCTTCATCTGGCGGGTCATTGCGCTCCTCCGGCAAGTCTGAGATGCGAACGCAAGGTGGTGCCGGGATAATCCGGTCGGACGAGGCTGCGGCGCTGCAATTCCGGCAGCACGCGGCCGATGAAACCGTCAATCGCGGCAGGCGGTATTGCGATGTTGAACCCGTCGCAGCTTTGCGAGCTGAACAATGTTTCGAGCGCGTTGGCAGCGACATCTGCGCCAACGTTCAGCAGCAGCTTGACCGCACCCGGATCGCGTCCGCAGGCCACAACGCGGCGCTTGAGATCGTCATGGCGCGCCTTGGCGTCCTCTGTGGGTCTGTCCAGCAGGACGACATCGGCGGTGCGGGCGGCGATATCCAGGTCGGCCTCGGACAGGCCGGACAGCACCAGCACCGGCGTATCCTGCGGCGAGCGCGCGACGTTCAGCGGCCCGCGCACGGAGAAAAATTCGCCCTTGTGGTCGAGCAGGTGCATTTTTTCGGGATCGTGGAAGCGGCCGCCGATCTTGTCGAACAGCAGCGCGTCGGCATCCCAGCCCTGCCACAGGCGCTGAACGATGCCGATGTATTCCTGCGTGCGGCGGCGGAACACATCGTCGGAAAATCCATCCGGCCGGCTGAAATTGGCGGCTTCCCGTGGCGCCTGCGCCATGGTCGCGTGCCAGCCGGCGCGGCCATGGCTGATGATGTCGAGCGAAGCAAAACGGCGCGCCAGATTGTACGGCTGGTGAGCCACCGTCGAGGCTGCAGCGACAAGGCCGATCCGACTTGTCACCGTCGCCAGCGCCGCCAGCAAGGTCGTCGCTTCGAAAGAACTCGACCCGGCGCTGTTCGGCGCGGAATCATCGAGGACAATCATGTCCAGCCCCGCCGCTTCCGCTTGCTTGGCAAAGCCGGCCAGGTCGCTAAACCCGAGCGGCTGCCCGGAAGTAATGTTGAGCGAAACGGCAAGATGCATTGTGGCTTGCTGGTCAGTCGGCATGGGACCATCGATCATAGGGCGGCGTATGCGAACCTAAGGTCACCTGCTTGTAAGACAACCCTGGCGACTGGGCCAACAGCCCCTCACTTGCCGGCCAGCAAATCCTTGATCAGCCGCTGGCAACGCTCGGCCATGAAGTCGAGCAACAGCCGCACCTTTGGATCCTGCAGCTTCTTGTGCGGATAGACGGCGGCGAACTGCACCGGCGTTGGCGGCGTGCTGGCCAGGATGACCTGCAGCCGCCGGTCGCGGATGAAGGGTTCGACCTCGAAGCGCGGCTTGTTGATGATGCCGCGGCCCGACAGCGCCCAGCCGGTCAGCACATCGCCATCGTCGGTGTCGTAGGGGCCGTGCACCTCGAATTTCTGCGGGCCGGACGGCGTCTGCAGCGTCCAGACATATTCGCGCGCCCCGGAATAGCGCAGCATCAGGCAGTCGTGCTTCTTGCCGATCAGCTCCTGTGGCTCCACCGGCTCGCCGCGCGCTTCGAGATATTTCGGTGCCGCCACCAGCACGCGTTCACATTCCATGATGCCGCGCATCCGCAGGCTGGAATCCTCGATGATGCCGAGCTTGAAGGCGACGTCGATGCCTTCCTTCATGATGTCGATATTGTGGTCGGAGAGCCTCAGCCGCACCTCGATATCGGGGTATTTGTCGTGGAAATCCGGAATGCCCGACGCCACCAGCCGCCGTCCGAGGCCGAGCGGTGCGGTCACCTTGATGGTGCCGCGCGGTTGGCCGGAAAGCGCCGAAACCGCGGCTTCCGCCTCGGTGATAGCCTCCAGCACCTGCTTGGCGCCGGAGTAGAACACCGTGCCATGCTCCGTCGGCATCAATTGCCGTGTGGTGCGGTTGAACAGCCGCACGCCGAGGTGTTTTTCCAGCTCCTTGATGCGGTTGGAGGCGACCGCCGGCGAAATGCGCATGTCGCGGCCCGCCGCCGAGAGATTACCAAGCTCGACGACGCGGACGAAGACGGCGATGTTGTCGAGATAGGCCATTCGTGGCTCTTTATGTGGCGGCGTACGTGGTCAGCCTAGTATTTTCCATTTTTTTTTGAAAGTCATCGTACACCTCGCCTCTTTTCGTTTGCGCCCCACACCGTAAAGTCAGCCGATCGGCAGGGACGATTTCACATGATGGATTTCGCGATTTTCTGGGACTGGCTGAGTTTCGCCGTGCGCTGGCTGCACGTCGTCACCGGCATCGCCTGGATCGGCTCGTCCTTCTATTTCGTCGCGCTCGACCTTGGCCTGCGCCAGCGCCCCGGCATGCCGGCCGGCGCATTCGGCGAGGAATGGCAGGTGCATGGCGGCGGCTTCTACCACGTCCAGAAATATCTGGTGGCGCCGGCCGAAATGCCGGAACACCTGACCTGGTTCAAGTGGGAATCCTACGCCACCTGGCTGTCCGGCTTCGCCATGCTGTGCGTGGTCTACTATGCCGGCGCCGACCTGTTCCTGATCGACCCCAATGTTCTGTCCATGTCGGTTCCCGTGGGCATCCTGCTGTCGATGGCGACGATCGGCGTCGGCTGGGTTGTCTACGATCTGCTCTGCCGGTCGCCGCTCGGCAAAAGTGACACCGGACTGATGCTGGTGCTCTATGGCGTGCTGGTGTTCATCGCCTGGGGGCTGACGAATCTGTTCACCGGCCGCGCCGCTTTCCTGCATCTGGGCGCCATCACCGCCACGATCATGTCGGCCAATGTCTTCATGGTGATTATTCCAAACCAGAAGATCGTCGTCGCCGACCTGATTGCCGGCCGCAAGCCCGACCCGAAATACGGCAAGATCGCCAAGCAGCGCTCGCTGCACAACAATTACCTGACGCTGCCCGTGCTGTTCCTGATGCTGTCGAACCACTATCCGCTGGCGTTTGCGACGGAGTTCAACTGGGTCATCGCCTCGCTGGTGTTCATCATCGGCGTCTTGATCCGGCACTATTTCAACACCGTGCATAAGCGTGCCGGCAACCCCCACTGGACCTGGATGGCGGCTGCGGTGCTATTCGTCATCATCATGTGGCTGTCGACAGCGCCGAAAATACTGACCGGCGAGCCCAAGGCATCCGCCGCGGCCGAAGTCTATATCGCCTCGTCGCATTTCCCGGCGGTGCGCGACACCGTGCTTGGCCGCTGCTCGATGTGCCATACGGCCGAGCCGGTCTATGAAGGCATCTACCATGCGCCGAAGGGCGTGATGCTCGACACCGACGCCGGCATTGCCGAGCATGCGCGTGAAATCTATTTGCAGGCCGGGCGCAGCCACGCCATGCCGCCCGCCAACGTCACCCAGATCAGCGACAAGGAACGGGCGCTGCTGGTCGCCTGGTTCGAAGGCGCAGGGAAATAGGGATGACCTCCACACTTCTGCGCGGCCGCACGCTAAGCTTCTTGCGCTGGCCCGAAGCCATCGACGACCATGCCGCCTGGCGCTATGAGGAGGATGGCGGCCTGCTGATCCGCGACGGCCGGATCGTTGCCGCAGGCAGCTACACGGAAGTCGAAAAGCAAGCGGGCGACGGTGCGAAAAGGATCGATCATCGGCCGCATCTGCTGCTGCCCGGCTTCATCGATGCGCATGCGCATTTCCCGCAGATGCAGGTCATTGCCTCCTACGGCGCCGAACTGCTCGACTGGCTGAACACCTACACCTTTCCCGAAGAGACCAAATTCGCCAACGCCCAGCATGGCCGCCGCATCGCCCGGCTGTTCCTGGACGAGATGGTGCGCCACGGCACGACGACGGTCGCCGCCTACTGCTCGGTGCACAAGGCGTCTGCCGAAGCGTTCTTTGCCGAATCGCATGCGCGCGGCATGCTCAACATTGCCGGCAAGGTGATGATGGATCGAAACGCGCCGGTAGGCGTGCTCGACACGCCGCAATCCGGCTATGACGATACGAAGGCACTGATTGCGGAATGGCACGGCAAGGGCCGCCAGCTTTATGCGATCACGCCGCGCTTCGCCATCACCTCTTCGCCCGAACAGTTGGAGATGTCGGGCGCGCTCTGCCGCGAGCATCCCGATCTGCATATGCAGACGCATCTGTCGGAAAACCACGCCGAAATCGCCTTCACGCAAAAACTCTATCCGCAGGCGCGCGACTACACCGATGTCTACGAGCAGTATGGCCTGCTGGGGCCAAAGAGCCTGTTCGGCCACTGCATCCATCTCTTGGAACGCGAGGCCGATGCGCTGTCGGACAGCGGCTCGGTGGCGGTGTTCTGCCCGACCTCGAACCTGTTCCTCGGCTCCGGCCTGTTCGATTACCAGCGCTTTCGGCGCCGCGACAAGCCGCTGCGCATCGCCGCGGCCAGCGATGTCGGCGGCGGCACCAACTATTCGATGCTGCGCACCATGGACGAGGGCTACAAGGTGATCGCGCTGACTGGCGAAAAGCTGAACCCGTTCCAGTCCTTCTGGCAATTAACACGTGGCAATGCCGAGGCGCTGTCTATGGCGGACAAGGTCGGCACGCTGGATGAAGGCACCGATGCCGACATCACCGTGCTCGACGCCCGCGCCACGCCGGCGATGCGGCTGAGGATGGCGACTGTGGAGACGCTGGCGGAGGAGCTGTTCCTGCTGCAGACGCTGGGCGACGACCGTGCCGTGCGCGAGGTCTATGTCGCGGGGCGGCCGGCCAAGAGTGATATGATCGCGGGTTAGGACTCATCATCCGCGCGGGACAAGATGATGATTGCGCCTGGTTGCCAAGAGGTTCCCCCACTCCGTCGCCGCTTCGCGGCGCCACCTATCCCCCTCCGGAGGGAGAGGAAGGGAGCCTTTGCTTCGGAGGACGGGCGCCGGTTCGGACAGCTTTGCGCCCTTCCTCTACCCCGTCGATCGGGGGAGAGGTGTCGAGAGAAGCTCGACGGAGTGGGGGGGCGATCCTGGCGGGGCAAGACCACCACCGCGACGAGACCTTGACCGGGCGGAGCTTGTCGTACACACGATTTGTGACGATTTCGGAGAACAAAAATGGCCGCCGCAGACGACATCGCTCTGATCCAGAAACAGGAAGAGACGCTGGTCTTCCCGGCCTTCGACGAGGCCGTCGCGTTCAAGGTCGGCGCGGCGATCCGCGAGCGGGCGCTGGCCGAAAAGCTGCCCATCATCATCGATATCAGGCTGTGGGATCGGCCGCTGTTTTATGCCGCGATGCCCGGTTCAAACGCCTCCAACCCCGACTGGGCACGACGCAAGATCAATGTGGTCAAGCGCTACCTCAGGAGCACCTATCGTCTGGTGCTGGAACAGCAGCGACCGGACCGCACCTTCAAGGTCGGCGAGGGGCTGGATATTGCTGATTACGTACTGGCCGGCGGCGGGTTTCCGGTGACTGTAAAGGGTGCCGGCGTCATCGGCGTCATCGCCGTCTCCGGCCTGCCGGAACGCCAGGATCATGGCGTCGTCGTCGATGCACTGTGCGATCATCTCGGCGTCGATCGGACACAATTGGCGCTGCCGCCGGAAGGTAAATCGTGACGTTGGCGCTGCCCCTCATCCGCCTGCCGGCACCTTCTCCCCGTATAGTGACGGGGAGAAAGGACAAGCTCGAGCGCTGGCGATCCCCTCTCCCCGTCTTTCACGGGGTGAGGGTGAGGGGCAGCGCCAACGTTTGCTCATTTTGAAAACCGCCAGTTACGGCCAAGGATAACCGTGCTCGATCCCAAATCCTTTCTCATCTCGATCTTCAATGCCGCTGTTGCCGCTGCCGATCCTGAACGGACCATCAGGGATCATCTGCCGGCCAGGCCCAAGGGCCGCACCATCGTCATCGGCGCCGGCAAGGGCTCGGCGCAGATGGCGGCGGCATTCGAGAAGGTGTGGGATGGCCCGATCGAAGGGCTGGTCGTCACCCGCTACGGCTATGGCGCCAGATGCGAGCGCATCGAAATCATCGAGGCGGCACATCCGGTGCCGGACGCTGCCGGTCTTGAGGCGTCGCGGCGCCTGCTCGAAAAGGTGCAAGGGCTGACTGCGGACGACCTGGTAGTCGCGCTGATATCGGGCGGAGGATCGGCGCTGCTGCCGTCGCCTGCCGCCGGCCTGACGCTCGCCGACGAAATCGCCGTCAACGAGGCGCTGCTTGCCTCCGGCGCGCCGATCGCGGCGATGAACACAATCCGCAAGCATCTCTCGACCATCAAGGGCGGCCGGCTGGCAGCTGCCGCCTGGCCGGCCAAACTGGTATCACTGGTTGTCTCTGACATTCCCGGCGACAACCCGGCGCTGGTGGCCTCCGGCCCGACCGTGCCCGACTCCGGCAACCGCGCCGATGCGCTGGCCTCGATAGCGGCCTACGGCATGAAACTGCCCGACGCCGTCATGGCGCACATCAACTCGCCAGAGGCCGATGCGCCAGATCTGGATGACCAGCGCTTTTCACGCAATGAAGTGCACCTGATCGCCTCGGCTGGCGTGTCGCTGGAAGCGTCAGCCGCTGAGGCAAAACGGCAGGGCATCGAAGCCGTCATCCTCTCCGATTCCATCGAGGGCGAGGCGCGCGAGGTCGGTGGCGTGCATGCAGCCATTGCGCGCGAAGTGGCGACGCGCAACCGGCCGTTCAAAAAGCCGGTGCTGATCCTGTCCGGCGGCGAGACGACCGTGACCTTGCGGGCCCCTGTTGACGGAAAAAGGGGCAAGGGCGGCCGCAACTCCGAATTCCTGCTCGCCTTTGCCATCGGCATCAGCGGCGCGGAAGGTATTCATGCACTGGCCGCCGATACCGACGGCATCGATGGCTCGGAAGACAATGCCGGCGCCTTTGCCGATGGCTCGACTGTCTCGCGCATGCGTGCCGCCGGCATCGACGCCAAGGCGATGCTGGCCGGCAACAATGCCTGGACGGCGTTCAACGCGATCGGCGATCTGTTCGTGCCGGGGCCGACGGGTACGAATGTGAACGATCTGAGGGCAATCCTAATCAGTTAATCTGGCCGTGGCGGCCGAAGTTTTCCAACGTTGGATTCACGACCGTGAAGCCACCCAGCTTCGTCATCCCTGGGCGAAGCAGGAGCGAAGCTCCGTCGCGAAGACCCCTGGGATCCATTCCGTGATGTTAGCCGTCGAGCGCAACGGCATAATTCTGCACCGTAGCAGCGTGCAAACGTCGCGGCATGGATCCTCGGGTCTGCGCTGCGTCGCTTCACTCCTTGCTCCGCCCGCGGATGACGATGTCGCTGAGGCTTTCGCTCATCTCACGACCCCATCAGCCGCTTCACCTCTTTCATATCCTTTAGGAACCGCTCGCGCTCAGCCTCCTTGTCCGTCGGCTCGTGAATGCGCAGGATAAAGGAGGGGTGGATGGTGATGAACACGCGCAAGCCATCCTCGCGTTCGATCAACTGGCCGCGCATTTTCGTCACGGCAATGGCCTTGCCCAGCAGCGACAACGCCGCCGTTGCCCCAAGCGCCACGGCGAGGTCCGGCTTGATCAGCTCAAGCTCCCGGCCGATCCACCAGCGGCAGGCCTGGACTTCGCCGGCATTTGGCTTCGAATGGATGCGGCGCTTGCCGCGCGGCTCGAACTTGAAATGCTTGACGGCGTTGGTGACGTAGACTTTTTGCCGGTCGACGCCTGCGTCATCGAGAATTGCATCGAACACTTTGCCCGCTGGCCCGACAAAAGGTTTGCCGGCGAGATCTTCCTGATCGCCCGGTTGTTCGCCGACGAAGACCACTTTGGCATCATCCGGCCCCTCGCCGAACACGGTCTGTGTCGCGTCGCGCCACAACGGGCAGCGGCGGCAGCCTTTCGCGGCTTCGCGTAGCTCGGAAATGGTGTTGGCGTCATCGTCCGGCGCCTCGGCCGGCTCGCGCTTCGGCCAATGTTTCGCCTGCAGCTTGGCGTGGTGCGGCGCCGGCGTTGTCGGCAGTCTGGCAATCATATCCCTGGCGGCCTCGTCCGCTCCTGCGATCAGATCTGGAATGAGCGAGGCCTCGGGAAGGTTCCGCCAATATTTCTTCGGCATCTCCTTCTGCATCGCCTTCACCTTGAGCCGCGCCGGGTTGAAGATGTTTTCGAAATAGGTCAGCCACAACGCCTCGGTGTCGTCCTGATCGGGTGCATCGCCCTTGGCCGCACCCGGCCCGATCGCCAGCCTTTCGCCGTTCCAGTCGGCGGAGGCATAGGGCGTCAGGATGGTCCAGCGCATGCCGGTGAACCGCCGGACGAAGAAATCCGCGTTGCGCTCGACAATGAAATGCTCCGGCTCGAACCAGGCGACGTAGCGCTCGTTCTCGCCGTCGCCGATCTTCCGGAAGCGTACGAAGGCATGCATCTTATGGCTGTCGCGCCGCACCGCCTTTTCCATGGCTTCGAGCCGCCTGGTGTCGGGATCGGATGCGATCGCCAGCAGTTTCGGCTCGGTGCGCAGGCGCCAAAGCATCCAGTAGAGAAAGGCAAACCGGCCGGGGTCGGAGTGGCAGAAGGCCGTTTCGGCATGGGCGATGAACTCGCGCGGGACGGTAAGCTGCGCGCCCTCTGGCACCGCCGGCAAGGCATCTTGAGTATCATTGGCGTCGGACCCGACACCCCAACTAATATCCTCAGGTCGGACCTCATTCAGCGCCAGACGCCGTGCCGCATCGCGCCAACCGGCGAAATCGGTCTGGCTCGCTAGCCGGACAGTGTATCGGGCAAGGTCGAGCTGGGCCGGCTGCATGGTCAAAACAGAGACAGTTGTTCGCAGGACTTTACGATCGTGTCGCGCAAGCCGGTCTTGTCCGTTAGTCCACCCGGCGACCAGCCTTCGGCGATGATGAAGGGCCTCAGCTTGGCGATCGAATGGCAGATCCGTCCGACATCTTCCAGCCGCATGTGTCGGTGGCGGCGGGTTTCAAGGATCTTCGCCACCACCTTGGTGCCCAGACCCGGAACCCGCAGCAGCGCTTCCCGATCGGCGCGGTTGATGTCGACGGGAAACCTCGCCCGATTGCGCAAAGCCCAGGCGAGCTTGGGGTCAATGGCGAGATCGAGCATGCCGTCGCTGCTGCCGGCGAGGATTTCCGGCTGCGAAAAGCCGTAGAAGCGCATCAGCCAGTCGGCCTGATAGAGCCGGTGCTCGCGCATCAGCGGCGGTTTCTGCAGCGGCAGCGACGATGACGAATCCGGGATCGGGCTGAAGGCGGAGTAATAGACGCGCCGCAGATGGTAGCTGCCATAGAGCCGCGCACTGGTGTGCAAGATGCCGTCGTCGGATGTCTTGTCGGCGCCGACGATCATCTGCGTCGACTGACCTCCGGGCGCAAAGCGTTCGCGCTTCTTGGTCCTCAGCGTCGGCTCGGCTTTTTCCTCCATCTTCCGGCGCAGGTTCGCCATGGAAAGGCGGATCGTTTCCGGCTTCTTCTCCGGCGCCAGTTTCTTGACGCCCTCATCGGTCGGCAGTTCGACGTTGATAGACAGCCGGTCGGCGTAGAGCCCGGCCTGCTCGACCAGTTCGGCCGAGCTTTCCGGAATGGTCTTCAGATGAATATAGCCGGAGAATTTTTCGTCCAGCCGCAGCCGCCGCGCCACCTCCACCATCTCGGCCATGGTCTCGTCGGGCGAACGGATGACGCCGGAGGACAGGAAGAGGCCCTCGATGTAGTTGCGCCGGTAGAAATCCATGGTCAGCTTCACCACCTCGTCGATGCTAAAGCGGGCGCGGCGCACATTCGATGACGAGCGGTTGATGCAGTAGCTGCAATCGTAAATGCAGAAATTGGTGAGCAGGATTTTCAGGAGCGAAATGCAGCGGCCATCCGGCGCGTAGGAATGGCAGATGCCCATGCCTTCTGTGGAGCCGATACCGCCGGATTGGAGCGAATCCTTCTTCGCCCAGCCGGACGAGGCGCAGGAAGCATCGTATTTGGCGGCGTCAGACAGGATTGCCAGCTTTTCACGGACGGTAGGTGCGCTCATCCGTTCATGATATGTTCTTGAAGGCTGCAGCGCCACCTCATTTGATGCAGGCGGCGAAAAGTAATCGCCGCCTGATCGTCGGGCTAGCAGGACGACTGCCCGAGTTCCAGGCGGTCTCTCAGACCTCATGGAGGTAGAGGTGGTAATCCAGCTCGCTGACGGTGCGGGCGACGCGCAGATACTCCGACTGCTTGATCGCCACGAAGGTGCGATGCAGATCCTCGCCAAGCGCCTCTTTCAGGAAGCTCGATGCCCGCGCCGCCTCGATCGCAGCGCGCCAGTCGACCGGCATGGTCGTGCGCGTGACAGCGGCTTCATAGCCATTCCCAGTGGTTTCGGGGCCGGGGTCGAGGCCTTCGTCCAAACCCTTGATGATGCCGGCCAGCACCGTTGCCGCGATCAGGTAGGGATTGGCGTCGACGCCCGAAGGCCGGTGCTCGATGCGCCGGTTCTTGGCGTCGCCCGCCGGCACGCGCAGCGCCACCGAACGGTTGTTGACGCCCCAGGTCGGCGCCACTGGCGCATAGGACTGCGAGACGAAGCGCCGCCAGGAATTGGCGTGCGGCGCAAACACCAGCATCGATTCGGCCATGGTCTGGATCAGCCCGCCGAGCCCCTGCAGCAGCGGCAGCGACCAGCTTTCGCCGCCGGCTTCGGCAAAAACGTTGCGGCCGTTCTTGTCCTGCAGCGAAACATGGAAATGCATGCCGGAGCCGGCATATTTTTCGATCGGCTTGGCCATGAAGCAGGCGGTAACACCATGGCGGCGCGCCTGCGCCCGCACCAGCCGCTTCAACATGACGAGGTCGTCGGCCGCCCGCATGACATCCTTGCGGTAGTTCAGCGTCAGCTCGTACTGGCCGGGCGCGTATTCGGAAATCACCGTTTCGGCCGGAATGCCTTGCGCCTTAGCCGCGGCATAGATGTCGGAAAACAGCGGCTCCATGCCGTGCAGATGGTCGACGGAATAGACTTCCGTCTTGGCCGAGCGGCGGCCGTCGAGCACGGCATCCGCCGGTTTCACCTTGCCATCGGCATCGCGCTCATTGGCCAGCAGGAAAAATTCGAGTTCGAAGGCGCCGGCGGGATAGAGGCCCTTGGCCGCCAAGATGTCGACCTGCCTGGCCAGCGCCAAGCGCGGGTCCGACGACATTGGCTGTCCCTCGAGATGGTACATCGCCATCAGCAACTGGCCGCGCGGCGGGTTCGTGCCGTAAAGCGGCACCAGCGTGCCGGGAATGGGCCATGCCCTGAGATCGCCGTCTCCAGTCGTCCAGATCAGCCCGGTTTCGTGCACATCCTCGCCGGTGATGTCGAGGCCGAGGATCGAGATCGGCATGTGGCGGCCGCCCTCGAAGATGCTTTTCAGCTCATGCCGGCGCACGATCTTGCCGCGGCCGACGCCGTTGGCGTCGGTCAAGACGATATCGAAGGCTTCGATTTCGGGATGGGCGTCGAGAAAGGCTTGCGCCTCGGCGGGCGTCGAGCCCGAAGGTGAAGTCATGATTAGTGTACTCGAGTTTGGCTTGGCAGCTTGTCTCATGCCGTCAGCCTTGCCGCAACCGTGGCGAAGGCGGTGATCAGCCGGTTGACCTGGGCGCCGGTGGTGGCCGGTGAGATCAGCATCATGTTGTGAAAGGGCGCGATCAGCATTAGTGTACTCGAGTTTGGCTTGGCAGCTTGTCTCATGCCGTCAGCCTTGCCGCAACCGTGGCGAAGACGGTGATCAGCCGGTTGACCTGGGCGCCGGTGGTGGCCGGTGAGATCAGCATCATGTTGTGAAAGGGCGCGATCAGCACGCCCTGGTTGACCAGCGCGACATGGATAGCCGCCTCAAGCTCCGGCGCATGGGCAGTCTCGGCTTCGGCGCCGTTCCTGAGCGGGCCAGGGGCGCAGATGAACTCGACGCGGGCGCCGACGCGGGCGACATGCCAGGGCAGATTGTAGCGATCGATGACGCCGGTCAGCCCGGCATCGAGCCGCAGGGCGAGGCGATCCATCCGGGCATAATTCTCCTGCGTCATCACCTCTTCGAGCGTTGCGCGCATGGCTGCGAACTGCAGCGGGTTCGCCGACAGCGTCGTGCCCATGCCGGAATAGCCCGGCTCCTTGGTTCGATTGTAGTCGGCATAGCGCGAGGCGACCTCGTCGCTCATGCCCCACACGCTTGCCGGCACGCCGCCGGCGATCGGCTTGCCCAGCACGAACAGGTCGGGCTGCAGCCCGAATTTCCTGGTGTAGCCGCCGGGTCCAGTCGAAATCGTGTGCGTCTCGTCTATCAGAAGCAGCGTTCCGGCCGCGCGCGTCAGTTTGCGCAAGGCGTCGTGAAAACCCGGATCGGGCAGCACCATGCAGGAATTGGTCAGCACCGGCTCAGCAATGACGCAGGCGACATCCTTGTCCTTGAGCGCTGCTTGCAGCGCGGCGACATCGTTGAATTCAATGACCTTCGCCGTCTTGGTCAGGTCGCGAAACTCACCCGCCAGCCCCGGCCGATTCACGGGCTTGCCGTCGACCATCCGGACCATCGTCTCGTCGACCGAGCCGTGATAGCAGCCGTTGAAGACCAGTATCTTTTCGCGGCCGGTGACGGCGCGGGCGACGCGCAGCGCGAAGCGGTTGGCGTCGGTGGCGGTGGTGGCGATCTGCCAGAACGGCAGACCGAAACGCTGTGTGAGCAGCGGCCCGATGGCCAGCGCATCTTCCGAAGGCAGCATATAGGTCAGGCCGCGCCCGGCCTGGCGGCGGATGGCGCGCGCCACCGGCGGCGGCGAATGGCCGAACATCGAGCCGGTGTCACCGAGGCAGAAATCGTCCAGCCTGTTGCCGTCGATATCCGTGATGGCGGCGCCCTTGGCGCTTTCGACCAGGATCGGGAATGGCGTCGGCCAGTCGTTCATCCAGTGCATCGGCACACCGCCGAAGAAGCCTGGCAGGCCGTTACCGACCTTGGCCTGCGATTTCGGCCGCGCCTTGCGGAAGGTGTTCGCCTCGCTTGTCCGCAATGCAGCGATGCGGTCACGGCTGATACCGCCGATGGACGCCTTTGAATAACTGTTCGTGCTGTGCATGAAATCCCTCTCGGCCGGCACACTACCCAATTGGCGACGGCAACCGCAATTGGCCGTGTTGGTGCGCTGCATTGGGTCAGCAGCAAGTTCGGCAGACTTGACCTTCCGGCGCAGTCGGGCGCCAATGCGATCGGGTCTGTGGTTTGGGGAGAAAAATGCGGACGATCATCTGCGCTATTGCGCTACTCTTGTCGGCCGCTGCGGCTTCCGCATCGGGCGGCGTCTGGTGTTCCGTCGATGACAAAGCGGTGCAATTCGAGGTCGGCGCCGGGGTCACCAGAGGTATGGGCGGCCCGACCTTCAATTTTCGCGGCGATCTCGAGATACTTGGCCGGCCGGAAGGCGACAGTCTGCGCAAGACCGTCTTCGAGGATTCCGACCTCACCCAGTACTGGCTGGACGACAAGGAGTTGCGGCTGAACGTCTACCACGAGCATCAGCTCGGAGATAAATTCAACTCTGTCGAACTGACGATCCTGACCAAGACCAGTGACGAGGGCGTCTATGACGGCCGGTACACGCTTGCCGTCTACGACAACGCCGCCGACACGGAACAGGACGGCAAGCCGAAAGAATTGACCGGCAAGGTGTCGTGCGGAGCCGAATAGGTCACGCCGAGATATCGATGACGCCGCAGTCGCCGGCGGCACTGCCGAAGGCGACCCGGCGCTCTTCCTTATCCCACATCATCGCGGTGATGGCGCCCTTGCCCGGGCGGCGCAACAGCACCTCTTTGGCATCGGTAAAGCGCACCGCCATGACCATGCCGTCATCATAGCCGACGGCGACGACATCCTGGCTCGGATGGCAGGCAACCGATGTCACCATGGCGTTGCCGCGCGTGCCGAGCTCCAGCGGCGCCTTGCCCATCGGGCCGTCCTTGCCCGAAAACGGCCAGACGATCGCCGCCGGCGCGCCGGAACTCGCCAGCCATTTGCCCTTCACGCTCCACGACAGGCTTTTGACCTTGCCGGGATAGCCGGTCATGCGCATGTGCTTGCCGTCGGCGAGCTTCCAGCCATGCAGCGCGTTTTCCTGCATGGTGGTGACGAGGAAGGCGCCATCCGGCGAGAAGGTGACGCCGGTATGGGCACCGGCCCATTCCAGCTCCACCGGTCTGCCCTCGGCGGCCGGGAAATGCAGCGTCGCGCCATTGTAGCGGGCGACGCCGAAGCGCATGCCCTTGGGGGAGAAGGCCAGCCCCTCGACCGAACGTGGATGGGCAAACTCTTTGGTCTTGCCGTCGGCAAAGCGCACGAACGCAGTCTTGCCTGTGGCATAGGCGATAGCGCCTTGCGGCCCGGCGGCAACGCTGGTGATCCACTTCTTGCCGGCGCTGGCGAGTTCGCTGACATTGCCGCCGGCGGCAACGGCAAAAATCTTGCCGTCCTCGCCGCCGGTGATCAGGCGGTCGTTGGCGGCGTCATGGAACGTGGAGAGCAGGCCGTCATTGGCCTGAATTGTCTTGTGGCCGTTGTCGAGCCTATGAACTGTCCCATCGGCCAGCGCAAAATGCGGCACGTTGTCGAGGAAGACGGCGGCAAGGCAGTGACCTTCCAGGTCAAGGGGGGCAACTGTGGGCATGGCTTCCTGGGCGAAGGAGGTTTCGAATTTGTCTTGGCGACTTACTTGACGTTTCCCTCATCGGCAATCACCAGGGATTGGTGGCGGTCGCCAAAGGCAAGAAGGTAGGCATCAAAGCAGCCTGTTTGTTCGCAACTCCGTCGCGAAGGTCGCGAGCGGCATTATCAGCGTCAGTGGTTGGTCTAGAAGAGACTCTGCACCGTAGCCGGCATACCAACTCGCTGCCCGCTCGCTTTTGGCGTCAATGATGAGCAGGATGCCGCCGCCTTCGCCAGCCAGGCGTAAGCAGCGCAGCGCAGCGGCCGCAAGCAACTGCCCACCCAATCCGTGACCCGCAACACTGAGATCCGTCGCAAGACGTGCAAGCTTGAACCCAGAGACTTCGTGCCGCGCCAACCCTTTCGTCATCGCCGTGGGTACGGCGTCGTGAGGTACGGCAGACGGAGCAATTGTGTAGAAACCCAAAATCCGCTCCGGGGCTCTATCGTCTATTGCGCAAAAGGTCTTTGCCGCATTCTGCTCGTGGCTTTGTCGCGCGAACCTTCGCAAAAAATCGTTCATTTGCGTATCACCGCAATCAAACGAAGCCCGATCGTGCTGTTTAGTAATGGGCTGCTCATGCCAGGACGGAAGGGTCACAGCGTATCTGGCAAGGCGGCTATCGCCGCTCGAAGTTTAGCGTTGGGTTTCGGCGGGTTTTCCAACAGGTCGAGTATGCGTGCAAAATCACGATCGGATACTTTCGTAATCTCAGCCGCTTCGATAACAGCCTGCGCCTCGGGAACGATCCTGTTGAGGATGAAGTCGGCAACATCCTGGTTAGACAACGCAGCGGCGCGTGCAATCATCGCCTTATGCGCGGGCGCAATGCGAATCTGATAGCGCTCAGTCTTGTTGTCGGCGGGCCGCGGCATAAATTGTCTCCTCAACGTGATGTACACATCATATGTGTACATCACGCCAAAATCAACCCTCTGAGGCGTTTAGGCCGCCTGGCAGGCGTCAAAGCTCTTCTTCAGCCGCTCGGCGTCAAGCTCGCGGCCGATGAACACCAGCCGGCTCTCATGCTTTTCGCCGTCTTTCCAGGCGCGCTGGTGGTCGCCTTCGATGATCATGTGCACGCCCTGGATGACATAGCGCTCGTCGTCGCCCTTGAGCGCGATGATGCCTTTCAGCCGCAGGATGTTGGGACCTTCCATCTGAGTGATCTTCTCGATCCACGGGAAGAATTTCTTCGGGTCCATCTCGCCGCCGCGCAGCGACACCGACTGCACGGTCACGTCATGGATGTCGGAGGGATGCGCGTGATCGTGATGATGATGGTCGTGATCATGGTCGTGGTGATCGTGCCCGTCATGGTCATGGTGGTCGTGATCATGATCGTGCGCCTCGAGGAAATGTGGGTCGTTCTCCAATGCGCGCGACAGGTCGAAGGCGCCGCGGTCGAGCACTTCGGACAGCGCCACGCCGGCGCGCGTGGTGCGGTGGATCCTGGCCGCCGGGTTGATGGCGCGGATGGTGGCCTCGACCTTGGCCAGCTCTTCGGGCGTCACCAGGTCGGTCTTGTTGAGCACGACGACATCGGCGAAGGCGATCTGGTCCTCGGCTTCCTTGGAATCCTTCAACCGGAGCGGCAGGTGCTTGGCGTCGACCAGGGCCACGACAGCGTCGAGCCTGGTCTTGGAGCGCACGTCGTCGTCCATGAAGAAGGTCTGCGCCACCGGCACCGGATCGGCAAGGCCGGTGGTCTCGACGACGATGGCGTCGAAGCGGCCCGGGCGGCGCATCAGGCCTTCGACGACGCGGATCAGGTCGCCGCGCACCGTGCAACAGACGCAGCCATTGTTCATTTCGTAGATTTCCTCGTCGGATTCCACGATCAAATCATTGTCGATGCCGATCTCGCCGAATTCATTGACGATGACGGCATAACGCTTGCCATGGTTTTCCGACAGGATGCGGTTGAGCAGCGTCGTCTTGCCGGCGCCGAGATAGCCGGTGAGAACGGTCACGGGGATTTGCGTCTGTGCTTCGCTCATATCTTGCCTCGAAATGGCTGGGCCACGGAATTGCGGGCCGCAAGAAGGGATTGTTGGCCTGATATAGGATGTGTGCCGGCCTTTTGCACGAGGCAAACCGCCTGGGTGTTTGACCCAGGTTGACGAAGCGGGTGGGTAGACCGAGAGGCCGAGTGCGAGGGATGCCGACCATCAACGTGTCGCCGGAAACGCCTCTTCGTTGACCTGTGCTGAGCCGCGCCGCGTCAAACCGTTGCAATCGCCTTGGCGGAAACTCGTTTGTCATCTAACTGAAATAAACATCTGGCATCACCATTTCGAGCACCACAAATGCTTGCCGGCAAAGCTGTTTCGAAAGCCGGAATCTTTTGGATCGTCGATTGCCAACCGGCCGGCTGCGTCTATGCTGCACGCACCGGTACGGCCGAAGAGGGATCACCATGGCCAAGGCGGACAAGACTGCAACGATGAGCCGGCTGCATTCGGCGGCAAGGCTGGCAAGGACCGCGCTGGCGGCGCGGCTTCTGGCGCATGGCTTCTATGCCGGCCAGGACCAGATCATGCTGACGCTCGACCGCGAGGACGGCCAGACGCCCGGCAATCTCGCCGGCCGCCTCGGCGTGCGCCCGCCGACCATCACCAAGACCATAAACCGGCTGCAGGCCCAGGGCTTTTTGGAAAAGCGCGCCTCTTCCGCGGATGCACGCCAGGCGCATATCTTTCTCACCGACACCGGCCGCGAGATCATCCACGCCATCGAGAAGTCGGTTAAGAAGACCGAGAAGCAGGCGTTGAAGGGCCTCGACAAGAAAGAACAGAAGACGCTGTTCAAGCTGCTCGCCCGCATCGAGGCCAATTTGTCGAACGAGGAGCTGGTGCTCGTCGACGACGACGCCGACATCGACGACTGACCGGCACGGCGGCCGCGTGTCTTGAGCTAGGCCGCCACCGAAGGGCCGCGCACCAGCGCCGACCAGCGGCCGGGCGTCAGGCCGAATGCTTTCTTGAAATGTCTGTTGAAATGGCTCTGGTCGCTGAAGCCGGCGCCGACGGCAATCTCGGCCAGCGGTTCGCCGATCTCGATCATCCGTCTTGCCTTTTGCAGCCGGCGCATCAGCAGGAAACGATGCGGGCTGGTGGAATAGGTCGCGCGAAAATGGCGTGACAGCGCATAGCGGTCGAGCCCGGTGACGGCTTCCAGCTCATCGGAACGAACGGACCGCTCGGCATTCTCCTCGAGATAGCCGCGCGCCAGCGCTGCCGCACGCGAGGCCGACTTCCCCATCGGCTTTGCCTTCTGTCCCGCATGACGCCCCAGATGCCGCGCCAGCTCCGCAACGAAATCGGCGACGAACAGCTCGTTCAGTTCCTCATCGAGCGGCGACAGGGCCGAAAGCAGCGTGCCACGCAAGGCGGGATCGCTGACCACAGCATCCCTGACGAAAGGCAGCGGCGCGCCGTCGAGGCAGTCGAGCAGCAGAGACGGTTCCAGATAGAGGATCCGGTAGCGCAGACCATCCTCGGTCCCGGCGCCGCCATCGTGCACTTCGTCGGGATGCAGCACGATAACCTGGCCGGGCAGGCTGTGGTTGACAGTGCCCCTGTAGTGGAAGCGCTGCACACCGGAAAGCGTCACGCCGACGGCAAGTGTATCATGACGGTGCAGGTCGAAGGCGTTGCCATGGAAATGCGCCTCGATGCGCTCGATGCCAGCGGTAACAGGCGCCGACACGATCCGGTCCTCATCCGCGCACGAACGTTCAAGACCCTGCGTCGCCTCACCGTCTAGATCGTGCGTCATCACCTATCCCTGCCCCTTCATGGGCGTGCTCCGGAGTCCTCATTTTGGTATTCGATACGAAATTTGCAATCGTGCTGCGGGACGATCTCGCCGTCTGGCAAAAGCTCAACGTCACGGCCTTCCTGACCAGCGGCGTCGTCGCGCAATTCCCCGACATTATCGGCGAACCCTACCGCGACCGCGCCGGCAACCTTTACAATCCTCTGTCGATCCAGCCGGTCATCGTGCTTTCGGCCGATGGGCCGACGCTCAACTCCATCCACCGGAAGGCGCTGGAGCGGGGCGTGACGGCGTCAGCCTATGTCGAGGAGATGTTTGCCACCGGCTTCGATGCGGCCAACCGCGCCGTCTTCGCCGAGTTCGGCCCTGAGGACGCCAAGATCGTCGGCATCGCGCTGCGTGCCGACAAGAAACTCGTCGACAAGATCACCAAGGGCGCCCGCATGCACGCCTAATTCAGCAGGAAGCGTGTAACGGCGCTCATGAATTCAGTCGGCCGCTCGACGTTCAGCATATGGACGCCCGGAAGCAGTGTAAGCGTGGCGCCGGGGATGCTGGCTGCGATCGCCTCGCTGTGGCTTGCCAGCGTTACCTTGTCGTCTTCTCCACCGATCACCAGAGTGGGGGCGGTAATGAGGGAGACAGTCCGGCGCAGATCGCAATCGCGTACGGCGGCGAAGCATCCCGCGAGACCTTGGGGCGGCGTCGCCAGGACCATCGCGCGGAACGCGTCGACGGTTTCGTTTGGGCCGGCAAGCATCGAGGCGGGAAACCAGTTGTGCATGAACATGTCCGCGGCGGCCGACATGTTGCTCGCAGCAAGGACAGTACGGATCTGCTCGTCAAAGTAAGAAGCCGGCCCGAGATGTGGCGAGGTGTTGGAAAGGATGAGACGCTCGATGCGGTCCGGGGCATGGATACCCAGCCACTGCCCTACGAAGCCGCCCAGCGACAGCCCGCAGAAATGCACGCGGGCGATCTGAAGCGCATCCAGCAACTCAAGGACGTCGCGGCCCAGCCGATCGAGCGAATAGGCTCCGGCCGGAGCATCGGAACTGCCGTGGCCGCGCAGATCATAGCGCAGCACCCGGAAAGATCCGGCAAATTCCGCAAGCTGCCGGTCCCACATATGCAGGTTCGTCGCAATGGAATTCGAGAGCACAAGCACAGGGCCGGCCCCCGCCAGCTGATAGGCGATCCGGCAGCCGTCGCCCGTCGTAAAATAAAGCGTGTCAGTCATCTGGTCCTCATCTCACCCTGGCGAAAGGAGTTCGATGCTCCCGCCGCCCTTTGAATGAGCCACCCTAGGCCTCGTAATTATCCAGGAAAATTACTATGATTGGACAATCTCAGTAGGTTTTGGCGATAATGAATGGTCTGAAACTCCACGACCTACGGTGCTTTGACGCCGTGGCAAGCGAGGGCAGCTTCCAGGCGGCCGCCCTTGCCTTGAACCGATCGCATCCATCCGTCTTCGCCGCTGTCGCACGCCTCGAGCAGTTGCTCGGGCTCACACTTCTCGACCGCAGCGGATATCGGGTGGGGCTGACGGAGGCGGGCCGCGAGTTTCACGCGCGAGCGCAGCTGACATTGCGCGAGCTCGACCATCTGCGAACCTATGCGGGCCAGTTGGCGAGTGGCGAGGAGACGGTCCTGCGTGTCGTGATGGGTGATCTCTGCCCGCGACCGCAAATCCTGCGTATGCTCAGCGGCTTCTTTGCCGAACGCACCGGGACACGCCTGCACCTGGAGTACGAGGCGGTCGGCGGTCCGCTCGAACGGTTGATGGAAGGCTCGGCTGACCTCATCTTCCATCGCGCGGATCCTTCCGATCCGCATCTCGAGCGGATCGATCTCTGCGCGGTGCCCCTCGTGCCGGTGGTGGCGCCTGGGTTCCTTCCGTTCGCGCCTGGCCGCGAGATTGCGCCGGAGCAGATGCGGCCCTTCACCCAGTGCGTGATCCGCGACACGGCGCGGCGGCCAGCGCCGGAGAGCTATTTCCTCATCGACGGTGCGCATCAGTGCTCGGCGCCGGATCATCTGATGAAGAAGGAACTGATCCTTCACGGACTGGCCTGGGGCCATCTGCCGGCATGGCTGATCGAGGACGAACTGCGGGATAGGAGGCTGATCTCGATCGCTGGTGCACATCTGCCCGGCCGGACGGAGATCCTGGCGGCGGTGCGCCGGCGCGACCGACCGCATGGACCCGTCGCCGAGGCGTTGTGGCTTCATCTCCAGGCGCAAGTGGCATCCGACGGCAAAGCACCGGATGTCAGAACGTCGCAGCGGAACGCAAAGCGCCTTAGCTGGCATCGGATCGGCCTGCGCTGAACCTGTCTCAGACGCCTGTTGTGCCAGTCGCTTTTGGCTTGCCGGGCGCAGGCGATTGCCGCAAAGGTTAAGCGTTGATCCTCCCTGCCCGGCCTGACATTTGAACGTTCCCGCAAAATCAGACGAAAGCGCAACGCCGCCCGCGGCGATGCTGTTCATGCTTCGACCTATGTCTTTTTCACCTTTCTCGACACCTCGAGCAAATATCTGGTGCTGGCCGGCGTCTCGGCGCTGATCGTCGCCTGGGCCCGCTTCACCGTCCATGTCCTGCTTGTCGGCGTCTTCCTGCGCGGCTGGCGCGAGCCGTCGCGCTTCCGCGCCAACAATTTGCCGGCCCACATCCTGCGCGGCGGTCTGCTGTTCGGCTCGACCATGTGCAACGTCATGGCGCTCAAAACGCTTCAACTGGCCGAGACCACCTCGATCTACTTCTTCGGGCCGATGGTGATCACCGCCCTTGCCGGACCGCTGCTTGGTGAATGGGCCGGCTGGCGGCGCTGGCTGGCAATCCTGTCGGGCTTTGTCGGCGTGCTCGTCATTACAAGGCCGGGCATCGGCGTGTTCGGCATCGGCCATCTTTTCGCGCTCGGCTCGATGCTGTCGAACAGTTTTTACGTCATCATGACGCGGCGGATGTCAGCCAGCGAAACCTCGGAAAGCCTGATCCTGTTTTCGGCGCTGGCGCCGGCCGTGCTGCTTCTGCCGATGCTGCCGTTCTCGCATGGGCTGCCGCAGGATGGCTGGCACTGGTTCATACTGGTGATGCTGGGCGTGTTCGGCGCCGGCGGCCACTGGCTGCTGGTGCAGGCCTACCGCCTGGCGACTACCACGGCGCTGGCGCCGTACCCCTATTCGCAGATGGTCTGGATGATCCTGTCCGGCTGGATCATCTTCCACCAGTTCCCCGACCGCTGGACGCTGGTGGGTGCTGCCATCATCGTCGCCAGCGGCCTTTACATCATCCATCGCGAGCACCGTTTGCGGCTGCGCAATCGCACGACCGTCGATGCCGAGGCGGAGGCGCTGGCGAAAAAACTTTGATTTGCTCCGAATCCGATGGCATAACGCCGCATTTAAAAAATTTTAAAAAAACTCGGGGAGCGAAGGGCTGGCACAAAAGATCAAGCTTTCGACGATCGCGGATGCGCTTGGCGTGTCCACGGCCACGGTCTCCCTCGCCTTGCGCGACAGCCCGCTGGTCGCCGGCGCCACGCGTGACCGCATCAAGGAACATGCGCGGGCCATCGGTTATATCTACAACCGCCGCGCCGCCTCACTGCGCACCTCGCGCTCGGGCATTGTCGGCGTCGTCGTGCATGACATCATGAACCCGTTCTTCGCCGAGATCCTGCGCTCGATCGAGAGCGAACTCGATCGCAGCCGGCAGACCTTCATCCTGTCCAATCACTACGACCAGCTGGAAAAGCAACGCACCTTCATCGACACGCTGCTGCAGCTCGGCGCCGACGGCGTCATCATGTCCCCGGCCATCGGCACGCCGGCCTCCGACATCGTCATGGCCGAGGAAAACGGCCTGCCGGCGGTGCTGATCGCACGCAGCGTGGAAGGCGCCGACGTGCCGGTGTTTCGCGGCGACGATGCCTATGGCACGGCACTTGCCACCAATCATCTGATCTCGCTCGGGCACAAGCGCATCGCCATGATCGGCGGCACCGACCAGACCTCGACCGGGCGCGACCGCTACCAGGGCTATCTCAACGCCATGGAGGCCGCCGGGCTTGAGGTCAGGCCATCCTGGCGCATCGCCGGGCCGCGCACCAAGCAGGGCGGATTCGAGGCGGCTGGACAGTTTTTGGCGCTTAAAGACAAGCCAACCGCCGCTTGCTGCTGGAATGATCTGGTCGCCATCGGCCTGATGAACGGCATTGCCCGCGCCGGCCTGGTGCCGGGCGCCGACATCTCGGTCACCGGCTATGACGATCTCGAGGAGGCGGCAATCGCGACACCGGCGCTCACCACGGTCTGGAATGGCCAGCGCGAGGTCGGCCGCCGTGCCGCCAGCGCGCTGCTCGACAAGCTGAACGGACAGGCGGTACGGCCGTCACAGGAACTGATCAAGCCGGAACTGCATGTGCGCCAGTCGACCGGCAAGCCGGTGGAGCGTGCATGACCAAGACTGATGCGTTGCAGACCGTCGCCGTTCTGGTGCCAGGACATTTCAACGACCATGCGGTCGAGCGCATCGACCGCACCTTCAAGCGGGTCAAGATAGAGCGAGCCGATCCCGCCCTGGTCACCGAGGAGATGCGCCATGACGTGCGCGCCATTGCGTCCTTTGCCGGCGTCAATGCGGCATTGATGGATGCATTGCCCAACCTCGAACTCATCGCCTCCTTCGGCGTCGGCTATGATTCGGTCGATGCCGGCCATGCGGCCAAGAAAAACATCATGGTCACCAACACCCCCGATGTTTTGACCGAGGAGGTCGCCGACACCACGATCGGCCTTTTGCTCAACACCGTGCGTGAACTTTACAACGCCGAGAAATGGCTGCGCGACGGCAGTTGGGTGAAGAAGGGCAACTATCCCCTGAGCCGGCTGACCTTGCGCGGTCGGCATGTCGGCATTTTCGGCATGGGCCGCATCGGCCTTGCCATTGCGCGCCGGCTGGAAGCGTTCGGGCTGCCGGTGGCCTACCACAACAGGCGCAAGGTCGAAGGTCTGGCTTATGAATACCACCCGACGCTGAAGGGCCTTGCCGAAGCGGTCGATACGCTGATTTCCGTAGTGCCGGGCGGCGCTTCCACGGAGAAGGCGGTCAATGCCGAAATCCTGGCGGCGCTTGGCGCCAACGGCGTTTTCGTCAACATCGGCCGTGGCAGCACGGTCGACGAGGCAGACCTCGCCGCAGCGCTTGCCAACGGCACCATCGCCGCGGCCGGGCTCGATGTTTTCGCCGATGAACCGAATGTGCCCAAGGCTTTGCTGGAGGCGCCCAACACCTCGCTTTTGCCCCATGTCGGTTCGGCCTCGCACCACACGCGCCGCGCCATGGCGGATCTGTGCGTCGACAATCTGGTATCCTGGTTCAGCGAGCGCCGGCCACTGACCCCGGTGCCGGAGACGGCGCAAGTCAAGCCACGAAGCTGAGCGGCTGTCTGCCACACTCGTTAACGTCGGCTTAACGCTTTGGAATCATTCTGCATCTGCGCCGGGGGGCGCGGAGTGCAAGATGACGAAACTTCCGGCATTGATTGCGGCAGCGGCACTTTTCGCCGGCTTTCAGCTGTTTCACGGCGGCAGCAGTGAAAGTTCGGCCAATGAAGCAAGGCCGGCAACCACCTTCAGGCTGGTCGCCAATGGCGACGAAGGCGACTGCGCGGTTAGCCGCGGCGCCGCGATTGACGATGGCCTGTCGCTGTTGACCGTGGCGCCGAACTGCCGCGGGCTGCTGCCGGGGATCGAGCGGGCAAAATTCTGGCGAGAGGGCGAGGACGGCACGATCGCGTTCAGCGCCGACGGCACCGACCCGATCGTCACCTTCTCGGTTGCGGATGGCGACGGCTACGAATCCTACGCTCCGGCCACGCCGCTGCTTTCGCTGGCGACAACCGGCGAACGGGATCAATCCGCCGGCAATTGATCGTCGGGATTTATTCCGCCGCCGCCCGCGCGCCGGCCTTCGCCGCCGCATGCAGGCGCACCGCATCGCCGAAGGCGCGGAAGATCTTGGCCGAGTTGCCGTCCGACTTGACCCAGTATTCGGGGTGCCATTGCACGCCGACGGCGAAGGCGCGGGCGTCCTTCACCGAAACTGCCTCCACCGTGCCGTCGCCGGCAACCGCCTCGACCTGCAGCTTCGAGCCGAGCCGGTCGATGCCTTGGCGGTGCAGCGAGTTGACCTTGATGTCGCCGGCGCCAAACACGCCGGCCAGGCAGCTGCCCGGCTTGATCGAAATGGTCTGGTGAATGGCGAAGCGTTCGTCCTGGTTGTCGCTCACCGGCGCGCGATGGTCGAGCGAGCCTTCGCGCTCCTGGATCTCGGTGCCAAGCGTGCCGCCCAGCGCAACGTTCAACTCCTGGATGCCGCGGCAGATGGCAAGCAGCGGCACGCCGCGCTCGATCGCCTTGCGGATTAGCGGCAGCGTGGTGGAATCGCGCGCCGGGTCGTAGGGGCCGTTGGCTTCGCTGGCGTCGCCGCCATAGAGCGATGGATGCACGTTGGACTTCGAGCCAGTGACCATGACACCGTCGACCGAAGACAACAGCTCGTCGAAGTCGAGCCGGTCACCGAATGACGGCACCAAAAGCGGGAACACGCCGGCGCCGGAAAGTGCTGCCTCGATATATTGCTGCGGGACGGCATGCCAGGTGTAGTTGTCGAACTGACGGACGTCGGTTGATATGGCGACGAGCGGCTGGTGCATTTTGGGTCCGGATTCCATTTGGCGCGAAGCGAATAGCTATTGTGCCTGCAAAATAGGCGATCCGAAGGCGCTTTTCCATGGCAAGTTTCGCCATCTCGCATGGGCCACGCGGCGAACGTTAGACTATAGTTGCAGGCTGGCCGGCCGGCCCGCGGATTTGTCGCCAGCGCCGCCGTCAAATCCCGCCACCATGCTGGACTCGACCTTTTGCCCGTGTATTGTTTCGGGCAAATCGATACCGGACGTGAGGAGATGTCCCTGATATCGGTTGTTGGTCCAATAGGGAGGAACTGCATGGATCGTCGTTCATTCATCCGCAAGGCCGGGGTCACCGGCGTGGGCGCAGCGGCGGCTGCCGCTACGCTAGCCGCACCGGCAATCGCCCAGTCCAATCCGAAAGTGACGTGGCGGTTGGCGTCATCCTTTCCCAAGTCACTCGATACGATCTATGGCGGCGCCGAAGTCTTCTCCAAGATGCTGTCTGAGGCGACGGACGGCAATTTCCAGGTCCAGGTCTTCGCCTCCGGCGAACTCGTGCCCGGCCTGCAGGCCGCCGACGCCACCACTGCCGGCACCGTCGAGGCCTGCCACACGGTGTCATACTATTATTGGGGCAAGGACCCGACATGGGCGCTCGGTGCGGCGGTGCCGTTCTCGCTCAACGCGCGCGGCATGAACGCCTGGCACTATCATGGCGGCGGCATCGACCTGTTCAACGAGTTTCTTGCCACGCAGGGTCTTTTCGGCCTGCCCGGCGGCAACACCGGCGTGCAGATGGGCGGCTGGTTCCGCAAGGAGATCAACACCGTCGCCGACCTGTCCGGCCTCAAGATGCGCATCGGCGGCTTTGCCGGCAAAGTGGTGCAGAAGCTCGGCGTCGTGCCGCAGCAGATCGCCGGTGGCGACATCTATCCGGCGCTGGAAAAAGGCACGATCGACGCCGCCGAATGGGTCGGCCCCTATGACGACGAGAAGCTCGGCTTCTACAAGGTCGCGCCCTACTACTATTATCCCGGCTGGTGGGAAGGCGGCCCGACCGTCCATCTCTTGTTCAACAAGGCCAAGTACGAGGAGCTGTCGCCCGCCTACAAGTCGCTTGTGCACACCGCCGCGCAGGCGGCGGACGCCAACATGCTGCAGAAATACGATTTTCTCAATCCTGCGGCGGTGAAGCGGCTGGTGGCCGGCGGCGCGAAATTGCGCCCGTTCAGCCAGGACATCATGGCCGCCTGTTTCGAGAAGGCCAATGAGGTCTACACCGAAATGGAAGCCACCAACGCACCGTTCAAGAAGATCTGGGACTCGATCAAGGGCTTCCGCAAGGAGCACTATCTGTGGGCGCAGGTGGCCGAGTACAATTACGACACCTTCATGATGGTCCAGCAGCGCAACGGCAAACTGTAGGCTGGGATCTGTCCCTTCTCCCCGTCACTATACGGGGAGAAGGTCCCGGCAGGTGGATGAGGGGCGGCGCAAACTTCGGCGATCGATCGCCTTGGGCTTGGTAGCCGCCCCGAAATTATAGCTTATTTTTCCGAGCGTTGACGCTACCCCTCACCTGCCTGCCGGCATCCTGTCCCCGTATAGTGACGGGGAGAGGGGCGCGGTCATCGCCGTTTCGCCAATCGCCAACGCCGCAGGATTGAGGCTGCCCTTCATTCCATGCCCGGCACCACCAACACCTTGACCTCGCCGGGCGCTGCCGGATTGGCGATCACCGAGGCGGCTTCCTCCAGGCCGACCTGCCTTGAGATGAGCTTGTCGATCTCGATTGCGCCGGACGCGACAAGGTCCGCCGCCCGCCTGTGGGTGAAGGGGTTGATGAACGAGCCGAGAACCTTCAGTTCGCGAAACAGGATGTCGAACGGTTCGAAGGGCACTTTCACGCCTTGCGGCATCACGCCGACGATCACCACCGAGCCGCCGGACTTCGCCAGCCGCATCGATTGTTCGACGGTATCGGGGACACCGGCGCATTCGAGCACCACGTCGGCCCCGCCGGGCACAAGACCGGCTGGGCCGGCGATCGCCTCGATCGGGTCGACCGCGTTTGGGTCGACCGTCGCCGTTGCACCGAGTTCTTCAGCGAGCGCCCGGCGGGAGGCCTGCCGCGTCGACAGGATGATGGTCGCCGCTCCTGCGAGCCTCGCCAATTGCACGGTAAGCAGGCCGATGACGCCGCCACCAAGCACCACCACGGCAGCGCCGGGTCTGATTCCGGCGAGGTCGACAGCGTGCAGGCAGCAGGCCAGCGGCTCGCAGAAGGCGCCATGCGTTGGCTTGAGGTTCGCAGGCAGAAGAAAGGCCTGGCTCTGCGGCATCACGACGTAGTCGGCGAAGCCGCCGTCGCGATGGATGCCGATGGCCCTGAGATTGCTGCACAAATTGACCCGGCCAGCCCGACAATGACTGCAGCGTCCGCAGAAGATGTTGGGATCGCCGGTAACACGGTCACCGATGGCGATGCCGGAAACCGCATCACCGACAGCCTCCACGATGCCGCAGAATTCGTGACCAAGCGTCACCGGCGGGCTCGAAGGGAATTCGCCGTGGAGGAGGTGACGGTCGGTGCCGCAAACGCCGCAGGCTTCGACGCGCACCAGAACGTCCTGCGGTCCCGCAACAGGCTTGTCGACCTCCCGTAGCGCAATGCTGCCCACGGCTTCCAGGCGCACGGCTCTCATGACATCCTCACTCAGGTTCTCAGTGTTCACACATCAGTTGAAGTTCGGCGGCTGCGACAGGTCGGTCGCCGGCGCCGCCGGCTTGGCGGGCGGCGTCTCGCCGAAATTCGGCGGCTGCGAGAGATCGTTCGACGGTGGCGCCGCGGGTGATGGGCCACCGTTGGCTGGTGGTGGTGTGCCGAGAGGCGCAAGGCCTGGCATATCAGGCAAGTTGATCTCGATCGTTCCCGGATCGACGGCCGCACCCTTGTAGCGCATGACCATTTGCGGGAAGGCGATGGTCAGCCCGATCATGATCACCTGGATGCAGACGAAGGGCACGGCGCCCCAATAGATCTGGCCGGTGGTCACCGGCGCGATCTGCTTGCCGGTGAGGCGATCGAGATAGGGCACGCGCGCGGCGACCGAGCGCAGGTAGAACAGCGCAAAGCCGAAAGGCGGGTGCATGAAGGAGGTCTGCATGTTGACGCCGAGCAGCACGCCGAACCAGATCAGGTCGATGCCGAGCTTATCGGCTGCCGGCGCCAAAAGCGGCACGATGATGAAGGCGAGCTCGAAGAAATCGAGGAAGAAGGCGAGCACGAAGACCAGGATGTTGACGCCGATCAGGAAGCCGACTTCGCCGCCCGGCAGCGACGTCAACAAATGCTCGACCCAGACGTGGCCGTTGACGCCGTAGAAGGTCAGCGAGAACACCCGCGCGCCGATCAGGATGAACAGCACGAAGGAGGAAAGCCTGGTCGTCGAAGCCAGCGCCTGCTTGATGACCTCCAGCGACAACCGCCCCTTCATTGCCGCCATCGCCAGGGCGCCAACCGCGCCCATGGCGCCGCCCTCCGTCGGGGTTGCGATGCCGAGGAAGATGGTGCCCAGCACCAGGAAGATCAGTGCCAGAGGCGGGATCAAAACGATGATCACCTGCTGCGCCAGCCTGGACATCATGTTGATGTTCAGGCCCTTGTCGGCGATCGCCACGATATAGATCAGGATCACGCCGATGCTGGCGCCAAGGATATCGGCATTGTCGCCATGCGCCGGCGCAAGGTAGCGATAGGCCGCATAGGAAGCCGCGACTGCCACCAGCAGTGCCGCGAGCAGCGACAGCACGCCGTGGCCAAGCGTGCGGGCCGCCAGCGGCAACGCCGGCATCGAGTTCGGCCGGACGACCGACATGATCAGGATGTAGAGCGTGTAAAGGCCGGTCAGCACCAGGCCGGGGATCAGCGCGCCGGCATACATGTCGCCGACCGAACGGCCGAGCTGGTCGGCCAGAACGATCAGCACCAGCGACGGCGGGATGATCTGGGCGAGTGTGCCGGATGCCGCGATGACGCCCGACGCCAGTCGTCGGTCATAGCCGTAGCGCAGCATGATCGGCAGCGAGATCAGGCCCATGGCGATGACCGAAGCCGCGACCACGCCCGTGGTCGCGGCAAGCAGCGCGCCGACGAAAATCACCGCATAGGCAAGGCCGCCGCGAACCGGGCCGAACAGCTGGCCGATCGTGTCGAGCAGGTCCTCGGCCATGCCCGATCGTTCCAGCACGATGCCCATGAAGGTGAAGAACGGGATTGCCAAGAGCGTGTCGTTCGACATCACCCGGCTGCCGTAGAAATTGTCGGGCAGCGCATGCAGCAGCGGCCACGCCAGGTTGATCGAGCCGCCCGAATAGGGCGACAGCACGACGCCGATGAAGAAGAACATCAGGCCGTTTGCGGCGAGTGAAAAAGCGACGGGATAGCCGATCAGCAGGAAGATGATCAGCGAAGCGAACATGATCGGCGCCATGTTCTGGGCGATGAACTCGATCATGGGCGCGCCTCCTGGGCGAGCGCCTTGGCCTCTTCAGCAAGGGCTTTAGCCTCGAGCTCGGCCTGTTCGTGCACCGAGATGAACGGATTGGGATCGTCCATGTCGCCGCGCATGATGGCGATCTTCTTGATGATCTCGGAGATGCCTTGCAGCGCCAGCAGGAAGAAGCCGACGAGCAGGATTGCCTTGGCCGGCCAGATGATCAGGCCGCCGGAATTGTTCGACATTTCGCCGCTGCGGAACGACAGCGACACGTAGGGGACAAAATAGATCACCATCAGCGTCACGAACGGCATCAGGAACAAGACATGACCGAGCAGGTCGATCCAGTGCTGCACGCGGCGCGACCACATGCCGTAGACGATGTCGATGCGGATATGGTCGTTCTGTTTCAGCGTGTAGGCGGCGGCCAGCATGAAGGCGGCGCCGAACAGATACCACTGCAGTTCCAGCCAGGCGTTCGACGAGACGTCGAAGACCTTGCGGATGATGGCATTGGCGGCGCTGACCAGGATTGCCAGCAGGATCAGCCACGATATCCACCGGCCGATGAACTCGTTCATACGGTCGATCGTTCTGGATAGAGCGAGCAGCCCTGCCATGCATTTCCTCCCTGAGGTCGAAGGCGCGCCGTCTCCCCTATTTTCCGTCGCGCCGCTGTGGCCCAACGGTATGCCGTGCGTGGTTCGGCGGGTCAACATGGCATGGGCGCGATCAACGCCGTCGTGACGGGAGGCAGGGGATAAGTGCCGACCGGCTGCTGCGTCATGCAACCAAAGTCTGACAGCGGATGCGGCGATCAGGCGATCTTCTGCTGGTCGCGGCCGGGACCGATCAGCACAAGTGCCGCGACCAGGAACAGATACATCCAGCCATCGCGCCATTCGATCGGGAAATAGCCGGCCCATAGCGACTCCGTCATGCCGAAGGCGGCCGCACCGAGCGCGGCCCGAGGCGGAGAGAGATAGCCGCCCACCGCCGTCACGAACAGGATTTTCAGCCCGTAGACGAGGCCGGAGCCGAAGCTGACATTGCCGTAGTAAAGGGCGGCCATGATTCCGGCCAGCGCGGCGCAGAAACCGCCGAACAGCACCGCATGCCGGAACACTGCGCGCACGTCCACGCCGCACATGGCAGCCGCTTTGGGATCGTCGGAGACGGCGCGCCAACGGCGACCGAAGCCCGAGCGGGCAAACGCCCATGCAGCGAGCATGATGGCCGCCAGAACCACCGCGCAATCGATGAGCTGGATCAGCGTCAGCGTCGCCTGGAAGCCGGCATCCTGAGCGAAGACAATGGGTTGCGCCAGCATCGGCGGCAGCCACCAATCATGCGTGTCGGCGGCGATACGGCTTGCTTCCGACAGCACCAGCAGGATGCCGAGCGTCGTCACCACAATGGCATTGGGCGTGCGGTCGGCCAGCGGTTCGAAGACGCTGCGCGACAGCACGTGGCCGATCAGCGCGGCATAAAGGAAAGCCGTGACGACGCCGAGCACCACTGCCGCCAGCAAGGTCAGCCACAATACCTGATAGCCGAAGGCCACGGTCAGGATCATCGTCTGGCCGCAAAAGGCGAACAGCGCGCCATAGGCGAGATTGGTCCGGTGCAGGATGCCGTTGGTCAGCACGTAGCCGAAGGCAAGCAGCGCATAGAGCGCGCCGGAATGCAGCCCGTTCAGCACCTGCTGGAAGAAATAGAGCATAGACAGCTTTCCGGGCGCCGGAGCCCGCGCCAAGGTTTGCATCGTAGAATCTAACTTGTCAAATGCGTTTTATGGGTTAGATTTCTGATATGACAGTATCTTGGACCCCACATCGCTTCACCGGCGGCATTCTTGCGCTCGATACGGCCAACACCGTGGTGTTGCGCAACGATCCGGAAAAGACCTTCGACCGTTTTGACGATCCGGCCGAGATCGCGCGCTTCGCCGATGCCGCAAGCGGCTTTCGCGGTGCCGAGCTTGGCGGCAGACCGCTGGAGGCGACCTCGCCGGACAGGATCGCCCCGGTGGTGCTGGCGATCCGCGAGACGACCGACTGCCTGTTTCGCGGCGCGGTGTCGAAAGGTGCGCTTGCCGCCGGCGACCTCGCCGCTTTTCTCAAGGCCTGCGCCAACGGCTTCGACCGGAGCCTGGCCGAAATCGGCGCACCGGGTAGACCGTTCGGCGACCCATCGACGCCGATCGCGTTCGAGGCGGCGCTGGCGGTTTCGGCCTTGTCGCTGCTGCGCGACGACACGGTCGCCAGGCTCAGGATCTGTCCCAATTGCAGCTGGCTGTTCGTCGACAGGAGCCGCAATTCCAGCCGCCTTTGGTGCGATATGGCTGTGTGCGGCAACCGCCAGAAAGCAAGCCGTCACTATCGCCGCCGCCGCACGGCGCCCCATGAGGTCAACAATGCCTAGGGTTGTTTTTCGTTCGATCCTTGTCGGTGCAGCGCTCATTGCAGCCGTTGCGCTTGGCGCCTGCCGCGACACCGGCGGCGACGGCAAGCTGTTCGAGGTTTCCGGCAAGGTCGTCGTCTTCAACTACCGTCTCGCCCGGGCGACCTATGTCGTGACGCTGCGGCCCCTGCAGCCGATGGGCGAAGGCCAGGTTGCGGTCGCCAGTTTCCAGAATCCGGCCGGCGGCCCTCCCCTGGTAGTCGAGCAGAAGGTCTGGCCGAAGCTCGACAAGGTCAGCCTGGAGAGCCCGGCGCTCACCTGCATCGTCAAGGACAAACCCTATGCGATCTCCATCAGCATCAGGGGTCCTGACGGCACGTTCCTGCAGAAGATCGACACGACGCTGATGTCGAGCGAGGACCAGTCGATCCTTCCCGACCGGCCGCTGGTGGTCGACCAGCTCTATACGGCCAATCCCGATCTTGCCGGCCATCCCGACGGCAAGCTGCCGGGTGAGCCGAAGCCGGATTGCTCGAAAGGCTGACGCGTCTTTGCCGGGCGCGACTGCGTGGAAATTTTCGGTCGCCGGACAACCGCCGCGACCGATTTCGTGCCGGATACGCGACGGCAGCGGATCGTTCGTTGCGCTTTGCCTGGCACTTTCGATTTCGTTTGACCTGCCTTGCAAGCGGAGAAAGACTGCGCCATCTCACTCCTACGTTGGCTGCGCGCCCCCGGTGCTGTCTCCGCAGAGGAAATGCCTGATGACGCTGCACGACGTCGCGCTCGACGACAAGTTCGATCTTGGTAAGGAGCGCATCTTCCTGTCCGGCGCACAGGCGGTCATCCGCATGCTTTTGATGCAACGCGAGCGCGACCGCCGGGCCGGCCTCAACACGGCCGGCTTCGTGTCCGGTTATCGCGGCTCGCCGCTCGGCGGCCTCGATATGCAGCTGTGGCGGGCGAAAAAGCAGCTGGCGCAGGCCGACATCGTCTTCCAGCCCGGCCTCAACGAGGAGCTTGCCGCCACCGCCTGCTGGGGCTCTCAGCAGACGGAATTAATGGGCGAAGGCAAGCATGACGGGGTGTTTTCGGTCTGGTACGGCAAGGGACCGGGCGTCGACCGCTCCGGCGACGTTTTCCGCCACGCCAACCTCGCGGGATCGTCGAAGCATGGCGGCGTGCTTGCGCTGATGGGCGACGACCATATGGCCGAATCCTCGACCAATGCGCACGCCACCGAATTCCTGTTCGTCGACACCATGGTGCCGATCCTCAACCCGGCCGGCGTTCAGGAGATCATCGACTACGGCCTCTACGGCTTTGCCATGTCGCGCTTCGCCGGCACCTGGGCGGCTATCAAATGCGTCAAGGACAACATCGAATCGACGGCCTCGGTCGATGCCGCGCTCGAGCGCCTGAACATCGTCGTGCCGGAGTTCGATATGCCGCCCGGCGGCCTCAACATCCGCGATGAGATCGACATGCTCGGCCAGGAGGAGCGGCTGCATGAATACAAGCGCGCCGCTGCGTCCGCCTTCATCCATGCCAACGGCCTGAACCGTATCGTCTATTCGGGCGGCCGCGCGCCGAAGCTCGGTATCATCACGCTGGGCAAGAGCTATCTCGATGTCCGCCAGGCGCTGGAAGACATCGGCATCGACGAGGCCGCCGCCAATCGCATCGGCATCCGCCTGTTCAAGGTCGGTTGCCCTTGGCCGCTCGACCTGCAGCATATCTCAGAATTCGCCCGCGGCCTCGACACCATCGTCGTCGTCGAGGAGAAGCGCTCGCTGATCGAGGTGCAGCTGCGCGAAAACCTCTACGGCACCGCCACCCAGCCGGCGATCGTCGGCAAGAAGGACGAGCGCGGCGACTGGCTGTTCCCGGCCAAGGGCGCGCTTGACCCCAACGAGATCGCCATTGCGCTGGGCGAGCGCATCCTGCGCACAATCGGCCCTTCGGAAGAGATCACTGCCAAGGTGGCAAAGCTGCGCCAGTTCCAGGCGATGCTTGCCGACACCAGCGACATCGGTTCGCGTACGCCGTTCTTCTGCTCCGGCTGCCCGCACAATTCCTCGACCAAGGTGCCGGACGGCTCGATCGCCGCCGCCGGTATCGGCTGCCATTTCATGGCGCTGTGGATGGACCGCAACACGGTCGGCTTCACCGCCATGGGCGGCGAGGGCGCACAATGGGTCGGCCAGGCGCCATTTTCGAAGCGTGGCCACATTTTCCAGAATCTTGGCGACGGCACCTACAATCACTCCGGCACGCTGGCGATCCGCTTCGCGCTGTCGACCGATGCCAACATCACCTACAAGATCCTCTACAACGACGCCGTCGCCATGACCGGCGGCCAGCCGCATGAAGGCGGCCTGACTGTCGACATGATCGCCAGGCAGGTGCGCGCCGAAGGCGTCGAGCGCATCGCCATCGTCACCGACGAGCCGGACAAATATGCAGGAAAGGCCGAATTCCCCTCTGGCGCCACCATCCACCACCGCGACGACCTCGACCTCGTCCAGCGCGAGCTGCGCGACGTCAAGGGCGTCTCGGTGCTGCTCTACGACCAGACCTGCGCCGCCGAAAAGCGCCGCCGCCGCAAGCGTGGCACCTTCCCGGATCCCGACAAGCGGGTCTTCATCAACGAACTGGTCTGCGAGGGCTGCGGCGATTGCGGCGTGCAATCGAACTGCGTCTCGATCCAGCCGGTCGAAACCGAGTTCGGCCGCAAGCGCAGAATAGACCAGTCGAGCTGCAACAAGGATTTCTCCTGCGTCAACGGCTTCTGCCCGTCCTTCGTCACCGTGCACGGCGCCAAGATCAGGAAGGCCGAAGGCATTGCCGGGCGCTCCGACCCGCTTGACGGCGTGCCGGTGCCGGCCGAATTCCCGCTCGGTAGCGAGGGTTGGGCGGCGATCATCGACGGCGTCGGCGGCACCGGCGTCGTCACCATAGGTGCTGTGCTCGGCATGGCAGCCCATCTGGAGGACAAGGGCTGCGGCATGATCGACATGGCCGGTCTCGCCCAGAAGGGCGGTTCGGTGTTCACCCATGTCCGCATCGCCCGCACCCCGGACGACATCCACGCGATCCGCGTTTCGGCCGGCAAGGCCGACCTGGTACTCGGCTGCGACCTCGTCGTCTCGGGCGCCAAGAAGGTGCTGGCCGCAGTGCGCGAGGGCCATACCATCTTCGTCGCCAACACCGCCGAGATCATGCCCGGCGAATTCGCCCGCTCGGCCGATTTCTCGCTGCCGATCGAGCGCCTGAAGAAGGCGATCCGTGCTGCTGCCGGCGACCACAAGACGCATTTCTTCGACGCCACGCGCACCGCCACCCAATTGTTCGGCAACTCGCTCGGCGCCAACATGTTCATGCTCGGCTTCGCCTTCCAGCATGGCGGCCTGCCGCTGTCGGCGCAAGCTGTTGAAAAGGCGATCGAATTGAACGGCGAGGCGGTGGCGATGAACATCGCGGCGTTCCGCTGGGGCCGGCGCGCCGCGCATCAGCCGGAGTTTGTGCGCGGCCTCGTCGCCCAGCCGGGCAAGGCCACTGAGATCGCCAAGACGCTGGACGATATCATCGCCCGCCGCGTCGCTTTCCTCTCTGCCTATCAGAATGCCGCCTATGGCAGGCGCTATGCCGAGAAGCTGGCGGTTTTGCGTGCTGCCGAGGCCAAGGCCCTGCCTGGCTCGACCGCGGTGACCGAGGCCGCCGCCAGAAACCTGTTCAAGCTGATGGCGATCAAGGACGAATATGAGGTGGCGCGGCTATACACCGACGGCTCCTTCGCTATGGAGCTCTCAAAACAGTTCCAGAGCTACGACAAACTCGAATTTCATCTGGCGCCACCGATCATGGGCAGGCGCGGCAATGACGGCAAGCCGAGGAAATCGAGCTTCGGCCCGTGGATGATGAAGGGATTTCGCCTGCTGGCGGCGCTGAAAGGCCTGCGCGGCACGGCCTTCGACGTGTTCGGCTACAGCACTGAGCGGCGCATCGAGCGGCAGCTTCTGGCCCGCTATGAGGCCGATCTGGAGCTTGTCGCCAAGGCCCTTGCGCCAGGCAGGATCGAGGCCGCCATCGCCCTTGCCTCGGTGCCGGCGCTCATTCGCGGCTACGGCCATGTGAGGCAAGCCAGCGCCGAAAAGGCGGCGGATGAACGAAATCGCCTTCTTGAACGATTCAAGTTGCCGGTGCAGCCAAGCGCATTACAAGCCGCTGAGTAGCCAAAAGGGCCGGAAAAACAGGCCCTTCAGCGCGAGCTAAAGGTTTTTTAATGGGACTATGCCAAGGCTGTGGTTCAGTTGGGCGCCAGTAATGGGCAGAACAAAGACCGATAACATCCCTGTGGATGTTTATATCCAGTTTGTGCGCTCGTTGTTCGACAACGCGCATATGCTGGTCATTGGCGCGCTTTGCCACGCAACCGCCAGCCTTATGGTCTATTGGCGCAACGGCCAGCCTGTCTTCCTGGTTCTTGCCGGAGCACTGCTTGGCATCGGCGTTTGGCGGTATTTCAGCTTGCGGCGGTTCCATCGCCTGGGTGGTTCCATCCACGATGCCTTGGATGCGACACGATGGGAGCGCGAATATATCCTGAACGGCAGCATCCAGGGGCTGATGCTGGGCCTGTTCTGCTTCATTTCGATCTATGTCTACTCGGATGCGTATGCCGAGATCGCAGCGCTCGCCATAACGCTTGGCTCTCTGGTCACGGTCGTAGGCCGAAACTACGGCTCGCCCCGCATGGTCACGATCTTCGCGGTAACCTTCGTCGGGCCGATCGCAGCAGCCCTTATCCTCAGGTTTGACATCCCCAGTGTCGTGCTTGGGCTGCTCATCATCCCGTTCATGTTCATCATCAAGGGCAGTGCCGACCATGTGCGCAACGTGCTGTTCTCGGCCGTGGTCGGGCATAAGCAGGCGAGGCAAATCGCGCAGCGCTTCAACCGCGCACTCAACACCATGTCGCATGGCCTGGTCATGCTCGGACCCGACGGCAAGGTCGTGGTCGGCAATGCCGAAGCCGCGCATCTGATGTCGCTGCGCTCTCCCGACCAGCTGCTCGGGCGGTCGATCCATTCGCTGCTCCTGCGCGGCGTTGCGGGCGGCATGCTGGCGCCGAAAGACTGCCGCTATGTCGAAGCGCAGCTGACGCGCGCGTTGCGCGAAGGCCGTGACCGCAAGGTGCTGGTCTCCTTCTCCAATGGCCAGCACTACGAGTTCTCGGCCCGCGAGGGCAATCAGGACCTCGGCGTCATCACCTTCGAGGACGTCACCGCCCGCGTCGAGTCCGAAGAAAAGATCCGCTTCATGGCGCGCTATGACAGCCTCACCGGCCTGCCGAACCGCGCCTATTTCCATGAGCTCGTCGGCGAGGCCATGGCGTCGGGCAGCCGCGACCGGCTGTGCGCCCTGGCGGTGCTCGATCTCGACGATTTCAAGAGCGTCAACGACACACTTGGCCATCCGGTCGGCGATGGGCTGATCTATGCCGTTGCCGAGCGACTGGCGGCCGTCGCCGGGCAAGGCGTCAATGTCAGCCGCTTCGGCGGCGACGAGTTCATGATCTTCTTCGACCGCGTCGAGGATGAAAGCCATCTGACCGGCCTGCTCGACCAGATCTTTGCCGATCTGCAGGGCGAAGTCGATGTCGCTGGTCACAGCCTGCGCATCCAGGCAAGCGCGGGCGCCGTGCTGTCCAGGGTCGAGGACACCGATGTCGACGCCATGATCGTCAAGGCGGATCTGGCGCTCTACAAGGCCAAGGAACTCGGCAAGAACAACTGGCGACTGTTCGAGGCGGCGATGGATGCGGCGTTCCGCAACCGCCAGATGATGAAGGCCGACCTGCGCACGGCGGTCGAAGGCAAGGCCTTGCGGGTGGTCTATCAGCCCATCGTGGCGATGAACACCATGCGCATCGCCAGCTGCGAGGCGCTGTGCCGCTGGGATCATCCCGACCTTGGGCCGGTTTCGCCCAGCGTCTTCATTCCGCTGGCCGAAGAAATGGGCATCATTTCCGAGATCAGCACCTTCGTGCTCGCGGCGGCCTGCGCCGAATGCGCCAAATGGCCCGCACAGACCAGCGTCTCGGTCAACCTTTCGGCCAAGGATTTCCGCAGCCGCGACGTCGTCCAGAAGGTTCGCGACGCGCTTGCCACTTCGGGGCTCGCCGCCGGCCGCCTCGAGATCGAAGTCACCGAAACCGCGCTGCTCGACGACAAATCGCTGACGCGCCAGTATATCGAGGAACTGAAGCAGCTTGGCGTGCGCATCGCGCTCGACGATTTCGGCACCGGCTATTCAAGCCTGAGCTACCTCCACAAGCTGCCGCTCGACAAGATCAAGATCGACCGTTCGTTCCTGATGGACGTGACCCAGAACAAGCGTTCGCTCGACTTGTTGAAGGGCATCGTCGACCTGACCCGCGTGCTCGGGCTGACCGTCACCATCGAAGGTGTGGAAACGTTCGAACAGCTGAAGATCCTGGTGCATTCGGTGAAACCCGACCTCGTCCAGGGCTTCCTCTTCGGCGCAGCTCTCAGCGCGTCCGGCATCGAAACGATGTCCAATGTGACCTGGCCCTTCGCCGCGGAATTGCGGCCCGTCGCCAAACTCGCGACCACATGAAGCCCAACCTTTAAATCGCGCTTGAAAGCCGTCAAAAAAGCTGTGAATTGCCAAAACGTTAACCTATTGTTAACGTTAATATTCGGTAAACACAGACGATTAGAGTTTCATCTTCTTGTTCATTCGGTCGTCCGGTATGGTTTAGTTGCGACGGCACGAGGGTAACAATGGAAACTCAGCTAGCAGGTATGCCTCTGGTGGCTTCTAGGGCCACCGCTCAGTCTCCTTCGGTGTTTTCTCGTCATATCATGGACGTCCTGGAGCACGTCGAGTATCGCCTTTGCGACGGTGCCGAGGATTTGGAAGCCATCTATCGACTTCGCTACAAATCCTACCTTCATGCTGGCATGGTGAAGCCCGATGCCTCGCGTATGGTAAAGGACGACTTCGACGATCTGCGCAATTCCTACCGATTTGGCGTGTTCTTCGATGGTGTTCTGGTCAGCACCATCAGAATCCACTACGCCTGCGCGAAATACCCTGTTTCCCCCAGCACCGCCGTGTTCGGCGACACGCTGGCGCGGCGGCTGGCAGTTGGCGAGACGTTCGTCGATCCAAGCCGTTTCGCTGCCGATATCGAGTGGTCGACCAGCCTGCGCGTGCTGCCCTACGTGACGCTCAGGCTTGCGGTCGTAGCTTGCAGCCACTTCAAACCGACATATTGCCTGACGGCGGTCAAGGAAGAGCATGCCGGCTTCTATCATCGCATCTTCCGTTCCGAGCAGGCGGTGCCCCCGCGCATCTATCCCGGTCTCACCGTTCCCGTGCATCTGTTCCAGTCGAAGTGCTCCGAAAACATGCAGGCGACGCTGGATCGCTTCCCGTTCTTCAACTCCACGGCGTTCGAGCAGCGCATGCTCTTCCAACGCCCCAAGAGCGGCGAACTCGCACCGCTAACCATCCTGCCCACCGCCAAGTTTTTCCGCGAAGCCGCCTGACACCACTGAAGCCTGCGTAATTCGGCACGCGAACTCTGGAGCTTTCCCGCCGCTTCCGCGTTCTGGATGACGCCGACGCGGCCATAGAAAGGAACCGACATGCATATTCCCGAGCTAGCACTGACCCCGCTGATCTCGCTGATTGCCGGCGTGCTGATCCTGGTGATGCCGCGGCTGCTCAACTACATCGTCGCGCTCTATCTGATCGTCATTGGGCTGCTCGGGCTGTTTCCGCATCTAGCCGGTTGAAACGCAAAACCCTCAACGTTCGACGTTAGGCCGGCGACAAGCCCTACTGCCGGCTTTCAACATTCCTTTGAGGCTGTTGTCACTGGTCGTGCGGCAATAGCGCCATTGCTCTTGGCCCGGCTTTTCGCTATGTGCCTCAAAGATGTCTTCGAAGGGGTATTCCTATGGCTGATCACACGCCGACCGGTCCTGTCGAACTGGGCGCGAAGATGGACTATGCCGAACATGACCGCACCTATCATGGCTTTCTGGCGCTGGCCAAATACGGCTCGCTGTTCTGCGGCGCCCTGCTGCTGGCCATGGCTTTCGGCTTCTTCGCAGGCGGCTTCTTCTCCGCGACCATCCTGTTCGTGCTGATCCTCGCCCTCGGCGCCTTCATTCTCCGATAGTCTCTTCAGACCCTTGCCAGGGGCGTAGCCGGACATCCGGCCGCACTCTTTCGCAAAGCCGCACTCTTGCGCAAACAGGTTCCAGCCGAAAGGATCATGCGGTGGGACAGACGGTTTTCATCCCTCGCGAGCTCGATGCCAGCGAGCCTCGTGTGGCGGCCTCGCCCGATACCGTGAAGCGGCTGGCGGCGCTGGGCTTCGACGTCACCGTCGAGACGGGCGCCGGCACCAGGTCGCGCATTCCAGATGAGGAGTTCGCCAAGGCGGGCGCCGCGATCGGCAAGGCTTCGGATGCGAGCCGGGCGGATGTGGTGCTGAAGGTGCGCCGGCCGACCGACGCCGAGCTGAAGGGCTACAAATCGGGTGCGGCGGTCATCGCCATCATGGATCCCTACGGCAATGACGCCGCGGTCGCGGCGCTTGCCGAGGCTGGGGTCACCGCCTTCTCGATGGAATTCATGCCGCGCATCACCCGCGCCCAGTCGATGGACGTGCTGTCGTCGCAGGCCAATCTCGCCGGCTACCAGGCCGTGATCGACGGCGCATCGGAGTATGACCGCGCGCTGCCGATGATGATGACGGCGGCCGGCACCGTGCCGGCGGCGAAGATCTTCATCATGGGCGTCGGCGTTGCCGGCCTGCAGGCGATCGCCACGGCGCGCCGTCTCGGCGCCGTCGTCACCGCCACCGACGTTCGTCCCGCCGCCAAGGAACAGGTGGCGTCGCTCGGCGCAAAGTTCCTCGCCGTCGAGGACGAGGAGTTCAAGGCGGCCGAGACCGCCGGCGGCTACGCCAAGGAAATGTCGAAGGAGTACCAGGCCAAGCAGGCAGCGCTCACCGCTGAGCACATCGCCAAGCAGGACATCGTCATCACCACGGCGCTGATCCCCGGCCGTCCGGCGCCGAAGCTGGTGTCGGCGGCGATGGTCGCCTCGATGAAGCCGGGCTCGGTGATCGTCGACCTCGCCGTCGAGCGCGGCGGCAATGTCGAAGGCGCAGTTGCAGGCCAGGTGGTGACCACGGCCAATGGCGTGAAAATCGTCGGCCACCTCAACGTGCCCGGCCGCGTCGCCGCATCGGCCTCGCTGCTCTACGCCAAGAACCTGTTCGCCTTCCTCGAGACGCTGGTCGACAAGACCAGCAAGACGCTCGCCATCAACCGCGAAGACGATCTGGTCAAGGCGACGATGCTGACCGACGCTGGCCGCGTGGTGCATCCGGCCTTCGCCAAGGCGGCGGAACAGCCCCATGTCGAACCGGCGGCCATTCCGGCCGAGACCATGGTGGCTGATGCCACGCCGAAGAAGGCTGCACAGAAAAAGGCGTCCGACAAAGCCACTGCCGGCAAGTCCGCCGCCAAGCCGAAGGGGATCGCGTGATGGATCAGACCTTGCAGAAAGCCCTCGATCAGCTCGACCAGGCAAGTGCCGCCGTCCGGCTGGCTGTGCAGAACCTGGCCAACGCGCCCGGTGGCGCCGATGCGGCGGGCGATGCCGCGCACGCACTGTCCGGCGGCGCCATCGATCCCTTCGTCTTCCGCTTCGCCATCTTCGTACTTGCGATATTCGTCGGATACTACGTCGTCTGGTCGGTGACGCCGGCGCTGCACACGCCGCTGATGGCGGTCACCAACGCCATCTCCTCGGTCATCGTCGTCGGCGCGCTGCTGGCCGTCGGCATCTCGGCCTCCGGCATTGCCACCGGCTTCGGCTTCGTCGCGCTGATGCTGGTCTCGGTCAACATCTTTGGCGGCTTCCTGGTCACCCAGCGCATGCTGGCCATGTACAAGAAGAAGGACCGGTAGAGAGCCATGAACGCCAACTTCGCGTCCTTCCTCTACCTCGTCTCCGGCGTCCTGTTCATCATGGCGCTGCGCGGCCTGTCGCATCCGACCACCAGCCGCCAAGGCAATCTCTACGGCATGATCGGCATGGGCATTGCCATTGCCACCACGCTGGCGCTGGCGACTCCGTCCGCCGGGCGCTTCGGCCTGATCGTGCTTGGTCTGGCCATCGGCGGCGGCGTCGGCGCCGTTACAGCGCGCCGCATCGCCATGACTTCGATGCCGCAGCTGGTCGCCGCCTTCCACTCGCTGGTCGGCCTTGCCGCCGTCATGGTGGCGGCAGCCGCCATCTACGCGCCGGAAAGTTTCGGCATCGGCACGAATGGCGACATCCACGCCCAGGCGCTGATCGAGATGAGCCTTGGCGTTGCCATCGGCGCCATCACTTTCACCGGCTCCGTCATCGCCTTCCTCAAGCTCGATGGCCGCATGTCGGGCAAGCCGATCATGATCGGCGGCCGTCACATCATCAACGCGGTCCTCGGCATCGCGCTGATCGTGCTGATCGTGCTTCTGGTCACCACCGAGGCCAAGCTGGTGTTCTGGCTGATCGTCGCGGCGTCGCTGGCGCTCGGCGTCCTCTTGATCATCCCGATCGGCGGCGCCGACATGCCGGTCGTCGTCTCGATGCTGAATTCTTATTCCGGCTGGGCCGCCGCGGCACTCGGCTTCACGCTTGGCAATCTGGCGTTGATCATCACCGGCGCGCTGGTCGGCTCGTCCGGCGCCATCCTGTCCTACATCATGTGCAAGGGCATGAACCGGTCGTTCATCTCGGTCATCCTCGGCGGCTTCGGCGGCGAGACCGCGGCGGTTGCCGATGACGGCATCGAACGCACGGTCAAACAGGGCTCGGCCGACGACGCCGCCTATCTGATGATGAACGCACAGAAGGTCATCATCGTGCCGGGTTACGGCATGGCGGTTGCCCAGGCCCAGCACGCGCTGCGCGAAATGGCCGACAAGCTGAAGGCCAATGGCGTCGACGTCAAATACGCCATCCACCCGGTCGCCGGCCGCATGCCCGGCCACATGAACGTGCTGCTCGCCGAAGCCAATGTTCCCTATGACGAAGTGTTCGAACTGGAAGACATCAACTCCGAGTTCGCGCAGGCCGATGTCGCCTATGTAATCGGCGCCAACGACGTCACCAATCCGTCCGCGCGCGACGACAAGTCGTCGCCGATCTACGGTATGCCGATCCTCGACGTCGACAAGGCCCGCACCTGCCTGTTCGTCAAGCGCTCGCTCGGCTCGGGCTACGCCGGCATCGACAACACGCTGTTCTACAAGGACGGCACCATGATGCTGCTCGGCGACGCCAAGAAGATGACCGAGGAAATCGTCAAGGCGATGGATCACTGATCCCGCCGCAACCTTCCACTGGAAGGTTGTCGGTCCATCATCGGAAACAAAAAAGCCCGGTTCGACCGGGCTTTTCTATGTTGAAGACCGGTTCAGCGGCTGGTCAGGAAAACCGCTTCCTCGTCGTCGCGCTGCCTGCCGCCCAGTGCTGCCGCAGCGCTGGCGATGAAGGCGCCGATAACCAGCGACAGGGCGCCAAGCAGTGCGAAGGTGGCGCTGCCTTTCCGGGCGGCGTCGGCGGCCTGCTTGGCCTTGACCTTGGCGTCCTCGACCCTGGCCACCAGGGCGTCGACACGCGCCTTGGCGTCAGCCTCGGAAAGCCCGGTGCGGGCGGCGACCAGCTGCGACAGATAGGTCTTGTCGTCAGCCGAAATTTCGCCTGCCGCCGCACTGGCGACGAGGATGCGCGAAGCCTGCCCGGCCGCAGCCGCATCGCTGTCCGGATTGGCCGCCGCGAGCCTGGCGGCATCAGCCGGACGGAACAGCGTATCCACAAGATAGGACGTTGCATTGTCGGCCGGTGCGCTGCCGGCATTGGCGGACGCGCCGGCCGAAGCACCCATGGCGGCGCCTGAGGCAACGGTAGAAGCCGCCTGCACGCCTGAACCAAGCACTGCCGACAGCGCCGACCCGAGAATGCCGACGACCAGCAATGTCGCCAGCGCCCAGGCGAGGAGGCCGTGCGCGGTGTCACGGAAATAGACCTCGTCGGTGTGGATGCCGACCCATTTGGTGCGCAGGCGTCCGGCAAGATAGCCACCGACCCCGGAGGACAGCCATTGCACGATGATGAGCCAGATCGCGCCGGACACCGCGAAGGTGGTCAGCGAGGCACTGGCGCCGGACCATGGCGAGACCATGGTCAGCCCCAGTCCTGAGCCGAGCAGCATGAGGATGAAGGTCAGCGTCGAGGCCGCGAAGGCGCCGGCGATGATCGGCCCCCAGCTGACGGCCGTGGCGGAGGATTCTGTTGAAGCAGATACGTCGACAGCCGATACGGTGGACTGCATCGACGCCTCCTACCGTACGAACAGCATGATGAGAATGATGATCGGGATCGGAATACCGAGCAACCAGAGCAAAATACCGCGTCCCATAAAGAGCCTCCCTGCGAGAAATTGATCGATGTCGTCACAATGTTCCTGAGCGATTTCCGTTCCGAGGAGCAATGAAATGATTTGCTTAGCGGGAACGGAACTATTTTCCGCGCGGCCCGAGGCACGACTGCGAAACTGTGGATTGGTTCACGGAGGTCCACATGGGCTGCCGTGTATTGTTGGCTCGGTGAGCCGGGGGTAGCATGAGCGATCCCGCCGTCGGATGTCGTCAACGGAGACGCTGATGCCCAAGACTGTCGCATCGCTGGCTTACAAAAAGGCGCAGCCCAGCCAGGCGGTGGTGATCGTGCATGGCATGGGCGAGCAGCGGCCGATGGGTACGCTGAGGGGATTCGTCCAGGCGGTCTGGAGCAGCGATCCCACCCGTGCTCCACCCTACGCCCAGATTCCCGATCCGGCCGTTTCCGGCGCCACGATCAACCAGAGCTGGATCACGCCCGACAGCCGGACCAAGTCACACGAGCTGCGCCGCATCACCACGCCCTACGACGTCGATGGCCGCCGTACCGATTTCTACGAGCTTTATTGGGCCGACATCACGCAAGGCACGACGCGCGGCCGGCTGGCCGCCTGGGTGACGAACCTGTTGTGGCGCAAGCCCGCCGACATTCCGCTCGACGCCCGCAAGCTTTACGTCGCCACACTTCTGATCGTTATCGTCATTCTGGGCGCAGCACTCGTGCTGGCAACATCGGTCTGGCAACAGGCCGTTACCTTGACGACCGGCCTGATGATCACCACCCTCGCTTCTTTTGTCATCTGGGCGGTGGATCAGTTCGCCCTGCCCTATTTCGGTGACGTCGCCGCTTATGTGCGCGCCGAGGCGGCGACGATCGAGAAGCGTGCGCTGATCCGCGACAGAGGCCTGACGTTGCTCAAGACGCTGATGAAGGACGATGCTTACGACCGCATCGTGCTGGTCTCGCACAGCCTTGGGTCGATCATCGCCTATGATTTGCTGCAGATCCTGTGGGCCGAGTTCCGGCCGCGAAGGCTGGAAGCGGTCCGCGACAAGGCCAAACTGGCGGCGGTCGAGGCCGTCGACAAGGCAACGCTCGGCTCTGATGGGTCAGCGTGGCCAAAGAACCTTGAAGACCTCGCCGGATTCCGGCGCGGTCAATGGGCGCTCTACCAGCAGCTTCGGACCAAGGACGCCGACCACCCGCTGCCCTGGAAGATCAGCGATTTCGTCACGCTTGGCAGTCCGCTCTCCCACAGCGAATTCCTGGTGACCTACAATCTCGCGGAATTCAGGCGTGGCCTTGCCGAGCGCCTGTTCTCGGCTTGCCCGCCGATTGCCGATGACGGGCGCCCCGGCGGCACCGTGCTTTACCGGGAAGGACACAGCCAAGGCAAGGCGCAGCGCGCGGTGCATCATGGCGCGGTGTTTGCGGCAACGCGCTGGACGAACGTCTACGACCGCGGCAATGGCTGGGCGACAGGCGATCCGATTTCCGGTCCGATGACGGAAAACTTCGGCCCCGGTGTGGAGAACATCCAGATCGAGCTTCGCAGCTCACTTGGCCGTATCTTCACCCACACGCTTTATTGGTCATCGACGGCAAACGGCGTCGAAATCGCCCTGCCGGCGGGCACCGCGCCGCGCTCGCATCTGCAAGTGCTGCGCGACGCGGTGGACCTTGGTCGGAAGCTGGAGCCAAAGGCCTGACCCGGAGTGGAGCTCCGGCGGCAAGGCCCCCAGCCCTCAAATGTCCAGATTGGCAACTGACAGCGCGTTGTCCTGGATGAATTCGCGCCGCGGTTCGACCTCGTCGCCCATCAGCCGCGAAAACAGCGAATCCGCATCGGTGGCGTCATTGACCTTGACCTGCAGCAGCGAACGCACATTCGGGTCGAGCGTGGTTTCCCAGAGCTGCTCGGCATTCATCTCGCCGAGGCCCTTGTAGCGCTGCATGGTCAGGCCCTTGCGGCCGGTCGCAAACACCGCGTTGAGCAGCGCCAGCGGCCCCGAAATGGTTTCGGAGACATCCTTGCGGCGCAGCACCGGCGGCTCGCCATAGACTTCCATGAGGCGCGGGGCATAGCGGTCGAGCTGGCGTGCGTCGGCCGAATTTATCAGCCCGGCATCGAGCTGCGCGAATTCCTTGACGCTGCGCACCGTGCGTTCGAACACATAGCCGCCGACGCCTTCATTGGAGGTCGACAGCCGGCCGGTCCAGCCGCGCTCGGTGTCCTCGGCAATGATGTCAAGGCGCTGGGCGACGCGTTCGGCCATGGCATTGGCGCGGCCGAGGTCGTTTAGCACATCGGCGTTGAGCGCGCCGGCGATCGCCGCCTGTTCGACCACGCCCCTGTTGTAGCGCGTGTGCAGCCCGTTGATGAGCTGGCGCACGGCCAGTGCATCATCGATCGAGCCGCGCAGATCCTGTCCGGCCCGCGCCTCGCCGGAGGCAAGCGTCAGCGACGCCTCCTCCAGCCCGGAGCCGATCAGGAACTCCTCGAAGGCGCTCTCGTCCTTGATGTATTGCGAGCTTTTTCCGCGCGTCACTTTGTAGAGCGGCGGCTGGGCGATGTAGAGATGGCCGCGCTCGATCAGCTCCGGCATCTGGCGGAAGAAGAAGGTGAGCAGCAAGGTCCTGATATGGGCGCCGTCGACGTCGGCGTCGGTCATCAGGATGATCTTGTGGTAGCGCAATTTGTCGGCGTTGAACTCGTCCTTGCCGATCGAGGTGCCGAGCGCGGTGATCAGCGTGCCGATCATCTCGGAGCCGAGCATGCGGTCGAAGCGCGCCCGCTCGACATTGAGTATCTTGCCGCGCAACGGCAGGATTGCCTGGTTCTGGCGCGAACGGCCGCCCTTGGCAGAGCCGCCGGCCGAGTCACCCTCGACGATGAAGATTTCGGATTTCGCCGGGTCGCGTTCCTGGCAGTCGGCAAGCTTGCCAGGCAGAGAGGTGACGCCGAGCGAGCTTTTGCGGGTGATGTCTCGGGCCTTGCGCGCGGCTTCGCGCGCCGCGGCCGCCTGGATCACCTTGTCGATGACCACCTTGCCCTCGGTCGGGTGTTCTTCCAGCCAGGTGCCAAGCGCCTCGTTGACCAGGCCTTCGACCACCGGGCGGACTTCCGACGAGACCAGCTTGTCCTTGGTCTGGGAGGAGAATTTCGGGTCGGGAACCTTGACCGACAGCACCGCCGTCAGGCCTTCGCGGCAGTCGTCGCCGATCAGCGCCACCTTTTCCTTCTTGGTCAGGCCCGACGATTCGCCATAGCCGGTGATCTGGCGCGTCAGCGCGCCACGGAAGCCGGCCAGATGGGTGCCGCCATCGCGCTGCGGGATGTTGTTGGTGAAGGCCAGCACGTTCTCGTGGTAGCTGTCGTTCCACCACATCGCCACTTCGACGGTGATGCCGTCGCGCTCGGCCTTGATGGCGATCGGCTTGTCGATCAGCGGTTTCTTGACCCGGTCGAGATATTTGACGAACTCTTCCAGGCCGCCATCATAGTGCAACTCGTGGCGCACGAGATCGGCATGGCGGGCATCGGTCAAAATGATGCGCACGCCGGAATTCAGGAAGGCGAGCTCGCGCAGCCGGTGCTCCAGCGTGCCGAAGTCGAACTCGACCATGGTGAAGGTTTCGGACGACGGAAAGAAGGTGATCTCGGAACCGCTGCGGCCCTCATAGGTGCCGGGCTGCTTGTTCTGCTCATAGCTGCCGGTCGCCTTGAGCGGCGCATCGGCATTGCCATGCGTGAAGCTCATCTCGAAAATCTGGCCGTTGCGGCGGATTTTCAGCTTCAGCCAGGCCGACAACGCGTTGACCACCGAGACGCCGACGCCGTGCAGGCCGCCAGACACCTTGTAGGAATTCTGGTCGAATTTGCCGCCGGCATGCAGCTGCGTCATGATCACTTCGGCCGCCGAAATGCCTTCGCCAGTGTGAATATCGGTCGGAATCCCGCGGCCATTGTCGATAACGGTGACCGAACCGTCGGGATTGAGCGTCACCGTGACCAGATCGGCATGGCCGGCCAGCGCCTCGTCGATGGCGTTGTCGACCACCTCATAGACCATGTGATGCAGGCCCGAGCCGTCGTCGGTGTCGCCGATATACATGCCCGGCCGCTTGCGGACAGCGTCCAACCCCTTCAAAACCTTGATGGAATCGGCGCCGTATTCGGCCTCAGCGCCGTTGGCGTTGTCGCTTTGATCGCTCATGAAAACCTGTCTGATTGATGCCGCATGCTCAGCGCGAAAAAATGGCTTCGAATCACGCCGCTTTGATGTCCTAGATATAGGCGCAAAAGGCGGTTTTTCCAAGGTTTGCGGGCATTTCAGGGCTGAATCCCGAGCTGGCAGCCGGCTATTTTTTCGCGGCTTTCAATTTGGCCAGAAGACGGCGCAGATATTTGATCGTGGGTTTGTCCCTCGGCGCCAGTTTGCCTGTGCGGTCAAGCTCCAGCGTCAGGTCTAGCGCCTGCGACAACACAGCCTTCGGATTCTTCGCCACATAGGCATAGTTGATATAGGCCTGTACCAGATCGAATTGCCAGATCGCATTGTCCGGATCGGACAGGGCCAACCGCTGGCGGATGGCCAGGCTGGCTTCGAAGGCCTTCTTCGAGCCCTCATAGTGGCGCTGCTTGGTCTCCAGCAGGCCTATTTCCTCGAACGTGATCGACAGGTCGCGCTGCCAGTCGGAATTGCCCGGGTCGAGATTTGCCAACCGGTCGGCAATGACGAGACTGTCCTGGTAGTTCTGCAAAGCACCGGCGATATCGCCCTGGGCATCAAACACGCCGGCAATTTTTTCCAGACAGACCGACAGGTCGCGCTGCCAATCGGTGTTGCCTGGGTCGCTGGCGGCAAGGTCTCGCGCCGTGGCCAGCGCCTGCTGGTAGGCCTCCAACGCGAATGGCCAGTCCTTCTGGTCGCCGTAAGCATTGCCGATCTTGGCGTAACCGACCGACAGGTCGCGCTTCAAATCGGTGTCGTTTGAGTCGCGGCGCACCAGCGCTTCGGCGATTATTTGGCTCTTGTTGTAGGCGTCGAGCGCGCCCGCAGCGTCGCCACGCTCGCGCAGGACGTCGCCGATCCTGGTGTAGCTGACGGAGACGGCGCGCTGATGCCTGGGGTCGTCGGGGTTGTTCTGCGCCAGCGCCAGCCGAATTCTCAGGCTCTCTTCGAATGCAGTCTGGGCGCCATCCAGCTGGCCGGCGGTACGGGCAAGACCGCCGATTTCGTCGTAGGTAATGGTCAGGTCGCGCAGCAGATAGACGCTGTTCGGCTCGGCATCGGCCAATTGCTGCTTGATGGACAGGCTTTGCTGGTAGGCCTGGGCTGCCGCACCCAGGTCGCCTTGCGTGGCCAGCACATTGCCGATCTTGTCATTGGCCATGGCGAGATCGCCGAGCCAGTCCTTCTTGTCCGGCACGTCTGTGGTCAGGCCCTGCAACATGTCCCTGGCCGCCTCATAGTTTTGCAGGGAGGCCGGCAGATCGCCTTGCGCCATCTTGATGTTGGCGAACTTGATATGGCCGATGGCGAGGTCGCGCTTGACGCTCGGATCGGTTTCCTGGCGCGCTCGCTGCTCAAGATTGGCGACCAGCGCCGCAAAGGCGCGGCCGGCGGCGTCGGTGTTGCCGACCATTGTGTAGAGGATGCCGAGCTCTTCCAGCGTGCGGCTTTGGCGGTCGGCCTGTTCCAGGCTGAGCGAGGTCTGCCCGGCTTCGCCATAGAGCGCCAGCACCGTTTCATAGTCCTTGATGGCGGTTGCATAGTCCAGGGTGGCACGCGCCGCGCCGCCCGAGAGAAATCGCGTCGCGGCTTCGGACAGGGTGCGGCTGGCGAAATTGGCCTTCAACGCCTGGCGCGAGACATTGTCGACGTCGGCGGCCTTGGCGAGGATCACGCGTGCACCATCGAAAGCGCCGAGCGCCAACTGTTCCTCGGCCTGGCGGCGCAGTTCGGTCACCTGCGGGTCGTCGGCGGCCAGCGTCTTCATCTCGCCGCGCACCTTGACGAAGGCGTCGGCCGCCTCGCGCAGCTTGGCGTCCAGGCTTTCGCCGGAGAGATGGCTGGTGTCGGAACTGATCAGCGCGCCATAGAGCGGCGCCAGCGGCATGTCGGCATCGCTGGCGACCCGTTCGACCGCGCCGCGCATTTCCGGCGTCACATCGGCCATGGCAAGCAACAGCCGCTCGCGCTCCGGCAGTTGTTCCTTGGCCGCCGAGGCGAAGAACAGCTTCGGCAGCCCGCTCTCGACGTAGGGCAGCTGTTTTCCGCGCGAAAGGTCGTAGACCTCCTGCTGCACCAGCGTCAGCACCGAGCGGATTTCGAGCCCGTCGGTGCCGAGGTATTTGATCAGCGCCGCTGTAAAGGGCGAATTCGCACCGGTACCGTCGGCAGCCGTCTCGCCGGGCGCCGCCGAAAAGGCGAACAGGATGTTTTCCGCCTTGCCGACGCGTCCGAGGCCCGGCTTGATCTTGTCCACCAGGTCCTTGATCAGCGATGTGGCGCCACGCCCGTCGCCGTTGCCGCCTGTGAACGGATCGCTGCGGCAGGCGTCGAGCACGATCAGCCCGACCTTCGCCGTGGCGGCAACCGCATCGCGCACTTCCTCCAACGGCAGGCTGGTCTTCTCCAGCTGGTCGAGCGAGGAGGCATCGGCATCGACCGGCAGAAGACGGTTGTCGCCGGAGATTTCGACGCCATGGCCGGAGAAATACACCAGCGCCACGTCGGCGCCCATGGCGTCCTCGCGAAAATCGTCGAGAGCCCGGCGCATGCGCCTGAGATCACGATTGGTCTCGACCACGACCTCGAAGCCGAGCTTCTTCAGCGCCACTTCCATCACCTCGCCGTCATTGACAGGATTGGCCAGCGGCCGCACCAGCCGGTAGTCGTCCTCGGCAATGACCAACGCCACGCGCCGCTCCGCCACCGCTGTGGCGGTGGTCGCAAGCATCAACAGCAAGGCAAACAACAGGCGCAAATCGAACCGCCCCCGGCTCAGTCACCTGCCGACCATTCCACCTCTTTATGGCATGAGCAAGCCGGGGCCGGCTGCGTTACGTAGCCCGCATCGGCTTCAGCGCCCCGCTCCAGCGCGAGAGCTCGTCCAGCATGGTCTTGGTCCCACCCTCTACCTGCTCACTAGCCTGGAAGGAGCCGTCGCTCTCCAGCAGTTTCTGATACATCGGCAGCGCGACGCCTTCCGAGATGGGCATGACGCCCACCGCGGTCAGCAGCGGCTTCAGCGCCTGCGCGGCGCGCAGGCCTCCGGAAATGCCGCCATAGCTGAAGATGGCGGCTGGCTTGTATTTCCATTCGCGCGCAAGGTAGTCGATGGCGTTGACGATCGCAGGCGCCACGAAATAATTGTACTCCGGCGCCACGAACACGAAGGCGTCGGCGGCATCAATGACCTTCGACCAGGCTTTGGTGTGGTCGTTCTGGTAATTGCCGAGCCTGGGGTGATGCGGCTCGTCCAGAACCGGCAGATGGAACGTGGCAATGTCGGTCAGCACCGGTTCGAATTTGCCGTGCTCGCGGGCAAAATCCTCCAGCCAGTGGGCGAAGACCGGCCCGGCGCGGCCCGGCCGCGTGCTGCCGATTATGATGTTCAGCTTGTGCTTCAAGCGGACTCTCCTGGGCGATTGGCAGTAGCTGTTGGTAACTGTCACCTATGGCAGAGTGTCCAACCGGACAAGCCGCAACCGTTTCACCGGCGGTCACGATCCGATGAACACACCGTCTGTCGGGCACACCGGGCGCTGCAGCGTTTCAGTTTGCCGTTCGGTCACATGGACGCCCGGATTGCCAGCCACTACATCTGAGCTATCAGCGGAGCACCTCATGGACACGCAGCCCGTCCCCTTCGTGCCGCCGGCGCCCAGGCCGCGCACGACGCCGCCTTCGACGCTGGAGATGATGCGGATCGTCTACCGCAATCCGCTCGAACTGTGGGGCGAGCACACCTACAACGAGCCCTGGATTTCGGCGAATGGCGTCGGCGGGCATCTGATCGTCGCCAACGATCCCGGCCTTATCCGCCACGTGCTGATCGACAACGCCAAGAACTACAAGATGGCGACGGTGCGCCAGATGATCCTGCGACCGATCTTGCGCGACGGGCTGTTGACCGCCGAAGGCGAGGTGTGGAAGCGCTCGCGCAAGGCGATGGCGCCGGTGTTCACGCCGCGGCATATCTTCGGCTTCGCCGAGCCGATGCTGCGCCGCACGATGCAGTTCGTCGCCCGCTATGACGAAGGCGGCATGACCGATGTCGCCCATGACATGACGCTGCTCACCTACGATATCCTGGCCGAGACGCTGTTTTCGGGCGAGATTGCGGGCGAGCCCGGCAGTTTCGCGCAGGAGATCGACCGCCTGTTCGAGACCATGGGCCGCGTCGATCCGCTCGACCTGTTGCGCGCGCCCGAATGGCTGCCGCGGCTGACCCGCATCCGCGGCCGCAAGACCATGGCCTATTTCCGCAAGATCGTCACCGATACGGTCAAGATGCGCGAGGAGCGGCTGAAGCGCGACCCCGACACCGCGCCGCAGGATTTCCTGACGCTTCTGCTGCGCGCCGAAGGCCCCGACGGGCTGACGCGGGCGGAAGTCGAGGACAACATCATCACCTTCATCGGCGCCGGCCACGAGACCACCGCGCGGGCACTGGGCTGGACGATCTACTGCCTCGCCGAAGCGCCGTGGGAGCGCGAAAAGGTCGAGCGCGAGATCGAGGCCGTGCTGGCGCGCGAACCCGACCCAACGAAATGGCTCGAGGCAATGCCGTTCACCCGCGCCGCCTTCGAGGAGGCGCTGCGGCTTTATCCGCCGGCGCCGTCGATCAACCGCGAGCCGATCGAGACGGAGACCTGGAACGATCTGGTGCTCCCCAAGCGCGCGGCCGTACTGGTGATGCCTTGGGTCGTCCACCGCCACAGAAAACTGTGGGACATGCCCGACGCCTTCATGCCCGAACGCTTCCATCCGGGAAACCGCGAGAAGATCGACCGCTTCCAGTATCTGCCGTTCGGCGCCGGTCCGCGCATCTGCATCGGCGCCAGCTTCGCCATGCAGGAGGCGATCATTGCGCTGGCCATCATGCTGTCGCGCTTCCGCTTCGATGTGACCGCCGAGACCAAGCCGTGGCCGGTGCAGAAACTGACGACACAGCCGCAGGGCGGCCTGCCGATGCAGGTCACGCGGCGCGTTTAACGGCGCAACGCCTTGTTACGCGATACCGGCGGGCTTGCGCTGGAACTGGCCTGCGGCGCGGAAGCGCCAGAGATAGCTGGGCAGGATGGTGCCGATAGACTGCGGCTGGATGTCGAGGCCGGCAAGGTTCCGGTTGGCCTTGTTGGCCTCCTCCGACACGATGTTGGGCTGGCGCAGCAGCAGCACCTGGTCCTTGGTCAGCAACGGGTTGGGCAGCAGGCCGAGGATCGAGGCCTGCAGATTGGCCATCCACCACGGCACCGGTACCAGGAGCCGCTTGCGCTCGATGACGGTCAGCAGCTCTTCCATGCACTGCTTGAAGGTGAGCACTTGCGGCCCGCCGAGTTCATAGATCTGGCCACCCTTGACCTTGCCCTCGACCGAACGCGCCACGGCTTCGGCGACATCGCCGACATAGACCGGCTGGAACTTGGTCTGGCCGCCGCCGATCAGCGGCAGCACCGGCGAATAGCGCGCCATGTCGGCGAAGCGATTGAAGAAACTGTCCTCCGGTCCGAAATTGATCGCCGGACGGAAGATGACGGCGTCCGGGATCGTCTCCAGGACGGCCTTTTCGCCGAGCGCCTTGGTGCGGGCATAGTCGGATTCGGCGTTGAGGTCGGCGCCCAGCGCCGAGATGTGGGTGAGCCCTGCGCCGACCGAGCGTGCGGCTTCGGCGACGGCGCGGGCGCCGAATTCGTGCACGGTGTTGAATTTCTGCCGGCCGCTTTCATGCGGGATGGCGACCAGATTGATGACATGGTCGGCGCCCTGCACGGCGCGGTCGACCGACCAGCGCACGCGCACATTGGCCTGCACCGGCTGGATCTGGCCGACATTGCCGAGCGGCTGCAGATGTCCCGCCAGATCGGGCCGGCGCACCGCCACCCTGATGCGGTAGCCGCGCTTGGCCAGCGCCCGCACGATGTGGCGGCCGACGAAGCCGGAGCCGCCGAAGACGACCACGAGCTTGGGGATCTGCAGGATTTCGGTCATGGCTGGCTCCGGCGCTCGAAAGCTTGGCTGAAGCCGTTTCATAGTCCGTTTTGGGCCAAAGGCAAAGGGTGACGCGTCGTCGCTGCCACCCTCTTATAGACCCTTCAGAACGCCTTGCCGAGGCGCGCGTCGACCGACTGGCGGTTGCCGCCGCGGATAACGAAGAACAGCAGGATCGCCGCCCATAGAAGCGACTTTTCAGCGCCGGAAAAGCCCTGGCCGACAGTGATCCAGTGGAACCAGACGGTGACCAGCAGCACGATCATGCCGGCAAAGGCGGCGGGCCGAGTCAACAGGCCGATGGCGATCAGAATGCCGCCGAAGAATTCGGTGCAGGACAAAAGCAACGACCAGAACGCGCCGGGATAGAAGCCGAGGCCTTCGACCATCTCGGCGGCGCCGAAAGGGTTGGTGATCTTCTGCGAGCCGTGAATGGTGAGAAACCCGCCGGCGACGACGCGCAGAAGGGTTTCGGCGCCGTCATGCAGCGACGAGTACAGGCGGCCAAACACCGGAATGATCAGTCTGCCGCGGGAGGCGTCGGTGGTTGCGGACATCGTAGCTCCTGTTGTTGTGATGACCTCTCGCAAACGCCCGATGGTCCCATCAAGTCAAGTTAACAAAAGTTAACTTTCACCGTCATGTTTATTGCTCACGGAGGGATGAAACGCAGAAAACCCCGCCGAAGCGGGGTTTTCCGGGCAGCATCAGGACGAAGCCAGGGGCCGACGGAGCGGCCTGACCTGAGACGGTATCAGGAGGGCGTGAAGCAAGTACGCCCACCCCAGCCCTGGACATCCGACATGGTGCCGCCGACCTGCTTGCAGGCCGCGATGAAGTCGGCGCTGCAATTGGCAAATTTGGCGTGGCCGTTCTTGCAGTAATGGTCCTCGGTTGCACCGCCGCTCGGAGCCGTGATGACGCCGGCCGAAGATGGCTTGACCGGCGCGGCCTTCAGGGAGGCCGCCTGGGTGGCGCCCATGAAAGAACCGAGCAGAAGGACTGCTATCAGCAGGGTGGTCTTGGTGTTGGTCATGATGATTTCCTTTGATTGCGGTTGATGTTTCCGGAGCGCAAAGGGCACACCCTTCGCGTGAAGCAGGCTTTCGATTTGGTTGGGTGTTTCCTCCGGTCTGGTTCGGGCAAGCTCACCTTGCCCTGGACAAGGATGGGTCGCCGCAAGACGCAAGAAGGTTCAGCAGGCGGCGCAAATGCGCGCCTGCCCGTCGCCAACCGGAAGGTCAGTTTAAATTGTTTGATAAAGAAGGATTCTTCAGCCCGAATAGCGCTCGGCGAATTCGGAAATGCGCTGCACCACGGCTTTGGGGGCGTTGATGCCGCGCGCCTGCGCCTTCTCCGCCGCTTCGGCCCGCGCCCGGCCCGGCACGTGCACGCCAAAGCGCCGGCGCAGCCGGTCGAGCTGGTCCTTCATGCGCTGCTCAAAATCCGGGTCGAGCAGCTTGGGCTCGACGGCGAGCACGAACAGGCCGGTTCCCGGGCTGTCCGGTCCGCCGGAGAACCAGGGCGCGTCGAGCGACCAGTTGGCGCCCGACAGGCCAGCCGCCAGCACTTCGACCATCAGCGCGATGTTGGCGCCGCGCTGGCCGCCGAAGGCCAGCATGGCGCCCTTCATGGCCGCGGCCGGATCGGTGGTCGGGTTGCCGCTGGCGTCCAGCGCCCAGCCTTCGGGGATCTTCTTGCCGTCCTCGGCCGCCTTGCGGATGTTGACGAAGGCGGTGGCGCTCGACGACTGGTCGATGACCAGCGGCGCGCCATCAGCGGCGGGTGCCGCAAACGACATCGGGTTGGTGCAATAGACCGGCTTGACCGAGCCCGAGCCTGCCAGCACCGCCGGCCCGTTGGTGGCGGCGAAGGAGACCAATCCCAATTGCGCCAGACGCCCGGTGAAATAGCCTAGTGCGCCGCAGGTATAAGCGTTCTTCTGCGAGAAGATGGCGACGCCGAACAGCCTTGCCGCCTTGGCGAGGTCGTCGATGGTGCGGTCGAAGCCGGTATGGGCGAGGCCGCCACGCGCATCGGAGAGATAGACGGCGAGCGCCGGCCTGGTGATCACGGGATCGGCATTGCCGTCGATGCGGCCGGCTTCCAGCGCTTCGAGGTAATCGATGAAATGGGTCAGCCCGACGGTCGAAAGCCCTTCCGCCTCGGCGGCAATGATCGAGGCGGTGAGCGACCTCGCCGCCTCCTCATTGGCGCCGGCGCCGAGCGCCGCCATCCGGCACAGCCCTGTTGCCTGGTCGAGAGAGAGTTGCATGGTGCGGACCCGATTGGTGGTGAGAGTGAGTAGGGAGTAGTCAGTAGGGAGTAGCGAAAGCAAGCGGTTTCCCGGTCATATGCTGACTACTCACTACTGCCTGCTCACTGTTCCCTAGCCCACCTTGTTCGGTATGCGCGCCTCGATCTTGCTGAATGCAAACACCAGTATGCCGGTGATGATCATGTAGATCAGCGCCAAAAGCAGCAAGGGTTCGTAGGTGAGGTAGGTGTCCTGCCGGACCTTGGACGAGACTGCGAAGATGTCGATGACGCTGATCGTCGCCACCAGCGGCGTCGACTTCAGCTGCAGCACGGTTTCGCCGGTCAGCGTCGGCAGCGCCCGGTAGATGGCCTGCGGCAGCCAGATGCGGCGGAAAATCTTCCAGCGGCTCATGCCGAAGGCGCGGGCTGCCTCGAGCTGCCCCTTGGGCACGCCGGCAAAGGCGCCGCGCATCACTTCGCCCTCATAGCCGGCGAATGACAAGGTCAACGCCAGCACGCCATAGGGCCAGGCTTGCCTGAGATACGGCCACATCCAGGATTCGCGAATCCACGGATATTGCGGAAACAGCGAGCCCAGCCCGTAATAGAGCAGCCACAGCTGGATCAGCAGCGGCGTGCCCCTGATGACGGTGCAGAATGTCCTGGCTGGAGCGGAAAGCCAGAACGGGCCGGCGGCCTGCGCCAGCCCGAGCGGCACGGCGAGCAGGAAGCCGAGAAAGCAGGTGACGGCCAGGATCCACAGCGACCGCCAGATGCCGAGAAGCCCCATTTCGTAATATTGCGGCAGCCAATCCCAGCGCATGAAGAAGGCTGCGCCGAAAACCAGCGCGATCGCGACCAGGATCAGCACGATGCGATGCGGCTGCAGCCACAGCGACGTGCGCGCGGCAGCGTTGATGATGGTCGCTTCTCCGGCCATCAGCGCGCATCCTTGAGCGACGGCATACCGCGCCGCGACCAGGCCTCGAGGCGGCCGATGAGCAGGTTGGAGACCAGCGACAAGATGAGATAGAGCACGCCCGCGGCGAAAAAGAAGGTGAAATAGGCTTTGGTGACGCCCGCCGCCTGCCGCGTCGCCAGCGCCAGTTCGTAAAAGCCGACGACCGCCAGAAGGGCCGTATCCTTGGTGGCGATCAGCCACAGATTGGCGAGCCCGGGTATGGCGAAGGGCAGCATTGCCGGCAAGGTGATGCGCCGCAGCATGAGCCCGGGTGACATGCCATAGGCGCGGGCGGCTTCGATCTGGCCCTGCGGTATGGCCAGGATGGCGCCGCGGATCACTTCGGTCGAATAGGCGCCCTGGACAAAGCCGAGCACGGCGATGCCCGCGGCAAGGCCGCTGATGTCGACGCGCTGGTAGCCCATAGCGGTCAGCGCCTGGTTGATCAGGTCTGTTCCGGCATAATAGAGCAGCAGGATCAGCACCAGTTCGGGCACGGCGCGCACGATGGTGGTGTAAACCGCCAGCAGGTCGCGCACGACAGGACCGCCATAGAGCTTGCCAAAGGCGCCACCGGTGCCGATCAGAAGACCGAGGACCGTGGCGCCGAGCGCGATCTCGATCGAATGGAGCAGCCCAAGCAACAGCGTGCCGCCCCAGCCCGGCGGATTGGGCGAGAGAAGTTCTATGATGCCGGCCGCCGAGGCCGAAAGAAGTGCGTCGATCAGCGTCGCCCCCGGATTGCTGGGTCCAACCACCGCCGACGGCAGCGCCGGCGGCAAGCATGTCTGGGAAAGGTCGGGCAGGAGGGGCATGGCGTTGGCGCCATGCCCCTCAGCTCATGCGAGGATCGTCAGTTCGACTGCGCGCCGCCACCACCGTAAATGTCGAAATCGAAGTATTTCTTCGATATCTCGTCATATTTGCCGTTCGAGCGGATCGCCTTGATGCCGGCGTTGATCTTGGCCTTAAGGTCGGTGTCTTCCTTGCGCACGCCGGCGCCCACGCCCGGTCCGAGCACTTCATCGTCCGGAGCCACCATGCCCTTCAGATCGCAGCAGGCCTTGCCCTGGTCCGACTTCAGAAATGCGTCGAGCGCGATCGAATCCGCCTGGACGGCGTCGAGGCGGCCTGCGGCCAGATCGTTGTTGGCTTCGTCCTGCGTCTGGTATTCCTTGATCTCGGCGGCCGTGGGCCCGAAATGCTTCTTGGCATAGGCCGAATGGGTGGTCGACACCTGCACGCCGAGCACTTTGCCCTTGAGATCGTCGGGCGTGGCGCCGAATTTCTGGTCCTTCGGCCCGATGATGGCGGTCGGCGTGTTGTAGTACTTATCCGAGAAGTCGATGGTCTTCTCGCGTTCGGCGGTGATCGACATCGAACTGGCGATGACGTCGATCTTCTTGGTCGTCAGCGCCGGGATGATGCCGTCCCAGGCGACAGGCGTGATGACGCAGTCGAGCTTCTCCTCGGCGCAGACGGCGTCGATGAACTCGATTTCCCAGCCAACCCATTTGCCGGAAGCGTCCGGCGAGGTGAAGGGCGGATAGGGCTCGGCGGCGACACCGATCTTGACCGGATCGGCCTTGGCCACGCCCATGGCGGCAACGCCGAGCAGCAGCGCTGCGGCGAATGTTTTCAGAACAGTCTTCATGTCACGACTCCCAGTTTGTTGTTGGTTCCCGGTTTTCTTCCGTCCCGGCTTGTCCTAGCCGATGTTGCGGATGAACTGCTTCAGCCTTTCGGATTTCGGTGCGCCGAATATCTGCTCCGGCGGCCCCTCTTCCTCGACCAGCCCGTTGCAGAGGTAGACGACATGGGTCGCGACCTCGCGGGCGAATTTCATTTCATGCGTGACCAGCACCATGGTGCGGCCCTCGCGCGCCAGGTCGCCGATCACCTTCAGCACCTCGCCGACCAGCTCCGGGTCGAGCGCCGAGGTCGGCTCGTCGAACAGCATGACGCGCGGGTTGATGGCCAGGGCGCGGGCGATCGCCGCGCGCTGCTGCTGGCCGCCCGAGAGATAGGCCGGATAGACGTCGCGCTTTTCGGCCAGGCCGACGCGCGCCAAAAGCTTTTCGGCTTCCCTGATCGCCACGTCGCGCCTGACGCCCAGAACATGCACCGGAACCTCGATGACGTTCTCGATCAGCGTCATGTGGCTCCACAGGTTGAAGTTCTGGAACACCATGCCGAGCTTGGCGCGGATGCGTTCGATCTGCCGGCGGTCGGCGGGCACGGTGTGGCCGTGGCTGTCGGCCTTGAGTTTGATCTCCTCGCCATTGACGCGGATGATGCCGCTGGTCGGGTTTTCCAGGCAGTTGATGCAGCGCAGCAGCGTCGACTTGCCGGAACCCGAGCCGCCGATAATGGCGATCACCTCGCCGTCGCGCGCCGACAGCGAAACGCCTTTCAGCACATGCAGATGGCCGAATTTCTTGTGCAGGTTCTCGACATGGATGGCTTCGGCGGCGCCGTCCTGCGCCTTGCCGGATTGGACTGCGGCGGTTCCCGCCGCGCTCACCGGGGAACCTCTGCCACAGGGTCCACGGCAGATCGTCGAACGTCTATCCGGCTAATCAACATACGCTGTAATGCCCACTCCAGACTTCAGCATGGACCCAACAGCGCGAGCCCGTCAATCCCGCTCATTACGGCACTTGCGGCCTTATTGTGCAAGTGTATAAATAGCCTCTGATGAAATTTCTTCCATTTTTTTCACCCTGAACACGGCATCGAAAAGGGCACCGATGAGCGCTTTCGGATCACAGTCCATGGCGGCGCCGTTGCGGCGCGTGCTGATGCGGTCGGCGGCCAATGCCATGCGCGGTGCCGACCGGGCTATCTGGCACTATGGCCCGGGTTTCGACCCGGCGAAAGCGGCGGCGCAGCACGCGGCTCTCGCTGAGCTGGTGACGGCGTCCGGCGCCGAAATCGAATGGATCGATGACAAGGCCGACGGGCTGTCGGATTCCGTATTCACCCATGACCCGTCGCTGATGACCGACCGCGGCGCGCTGATCCTGTCCATGGGCAAGCCATTGCGCGCCCGGGAGCCATCGCTGCATGAGGAAACCTACTCACGCCTGGGTATTCCTATCCTCGGCCGCGTCGAGGCTCCCGGCCAGGTCGAAGGCGGCGATTGCGTATGGCTGGATAAAAACACGCTGGTAATCGGGCGCGGGGTGCGCTCCAACCAGGAAGGCATACAGCAGGTTTCCAACCTGCTGACGCCGCTCGGCATTTCCGTCTACGGCTTCGATCTGCCGCTGTGGCAGGGCGAGGAGGCGTGCCTGCATCTGATGTCGGTGATCAGCCCGCTGGCCGACGACCTGGCCCTGGTCTATTCACCGCTTTTGCCGGCGCCGTTCTACCAGTTGCTGAAGGCGCGCGGCATCCGGCTGGTGGAAGGCGACGCCGAAGAGTTTGCCGCGTCCAACGGCCTCAGCCTGAACGTGCTGCCGACCAGCCCGCATAAAGTCATTGCCGTCGCCGGCTTTCCCAAGACCAGGGCCGCGATGGAAGCCGCCGGCTGCACGGTTCAAATCTTCGAGGCGGATGCCCTCTGCATCGCCTGCGAAGGTGGGCCGACATGCCTGACGCGGCCCATCCTGCGGCAATGAATGAGCGCCGCAAGTTCCGCCGCGAGGGCGAGGAGCGGCGGCGGCAGGATCTGATCGACGCGACCCTGGACAGCGTGGCCGAACATGGGCTGGAGGGCGCCAGCCTGCGCACCATCGCACTGCGCGCCGGCGTCACCGCGGGGCTGATCCGGCACTATTTCCCCGGCAAGGAAGACTTGCTGCAGGAAGCGTACGCGGCGCTGATGGGCCGTATGACCGAGCAGGCGAAGGCGGCATTGCTCATGGAAGACGCCGCGCCGCGCCAGCGCCTTGCGGCCTTCGTTACCGCCAACCTCAACGCCCCGATCATCGATGCACGCGTGTTTTCGCTCTGGGCAACCTTCATCGGCCGCGCCGGCGCGGATCCGAGCCTGGCTCGCGCCCACCGCGAAGGCTATCTTGGCTTTCGCAACGAGGTGGAAGCAGTCGTTGCCGAAGTGCTCGGCGCCGAGCAGCGCAGGCCAAACGCAAATGAACTGCGCCGCCATGCCATTGCCATCAACGCGATCATCGACGGGCTCTGGATCGAAGGCTGTCTGGCCGCAGAGATGTTCTCGCCTGGCGAATTGGCGGCGATCGGCGTCAAAGCCATAGAGGCCGAGCTCGGCCTCGCGCCGCAAAAGGGAGAGAACCTATGACCACCATCGGCGAAGCGCTGATCACGCTGCTCGAAGCGCATGGCGTCGACACCGTTTTCGGCATTCCTGGCGTCCACACTGTCGAGCTTTACCGCGGGCTGGCGCGTTCAAAGATACGCCATGTCACGCCGCGTCACGAACAGGGCGCCGGCTTCATGGCCGACGGCTATGCCCGTGCCAGCGGCCGGCCGGGCGTTGCCTTTGTCATCACCGGACCGGGGCTGACCAACACCATCACCGCAATGGGCCAGGCGCGCGCCGATTCGGTGCCGATGCTGGTGATTTCGGGCGTCAACGCGATGCCGACGCTGGGAAAGGGGCTGGGCTTCCTGCACGAACTGCCGGACCAGCGCGGCATGATGGAGAAGGTGGCGCTGTTTTCGCAGCGTGTCACCGAGGCCAGCGAATTGCCTGGCGCTTTGGCGCGGGCCTTCGCGCTGTTTTCGTCGTCGCGGCCGGGCCCCGTCCATATCGAGATCCCGACCGACGTCATGGTCAAACCGGCCGACGGCATCGCTGCTTCGCTCACCAATGCAGCGCCGCGGGCGCCGGATGGCGCGGCCATTGCCGAGGCAGCCAGGCTGATCGCAGCCGCGCGCCGGCCGCTGATCCTTGCCGGTGGCGGCGCCAAGCGCGCCGAACAGCCATTGCAGCTTTTGGCCGAGCGGCTCGGCGCGCCTGTCGCCCAGACCGCCAATGCGCGCGGTCTGCTGCATGCACATCCGCTTTGCGTGCCGGCCAGCCCCAGCCTGAAGGCGGTGCGTGCGCTGATGGCAGACGCCGATCTGGTCATCGCCGCCGGCACCGAATTCGGCCCGACCGACTATGACGGTTACAGCGATGGCGGCTTCGTGCTGCCCGCCAATCTGATCCGCATCGATATCGGCGCCGACCAGCTCGCCCGCCGCCCGGTGAGCGTCGGCATCCAGGCCGATTGCGCGGAGGCGCTTGGCGCACTGCTTGGCGCGCTCCACCCTGATCATGCCGCGGCGAAGGACGGCGAGAGCCGCGCAGCCGCGTCGAGAAAGGCGGCCTTTGCCGAGCTCAGCCCGGCCTATGCCGCGCAGGTGCGTGCGGTGGAAACCATTCGCGACGCGCTGCCGGGCGCCATCATCGTCGGCGATTCCACCCAGCCGATCTACGCCGCCAACCTTTACTACGACCATGACCGGCCAGGCGGCTGGTTCAATGCCGCCACCGGTTTCGGCGCGCTCGGCTACGGACCACCGGCGGCGATCGGCGCAGCCCTTGCCATGCCCGGCGTGCCGGTGGTCTGCCTCACCGGCGACGGCGGCTTCCAGTTCACCTTGCCGGAGCTGGGCGCGGCGCTCGATGCACCCGCACCGGTCATCTTCGTCGTCTGGAACAACAGAGGCTATCGCGAGATCGAAACGTCGATGCTCGATGTCGGCGTCGAGCCGGTCGGCGTGTCGCCGGCGCCGCCGGATTTCTGCAAGCTGGCCGAGGCCTACGGCATATCAGCCGAACGGCTTGCCGGTACTGCCGGTCTCGCCGATGCGCTCAAACGCGCACGCGCAACGGGCATGCCTCACGTCGTCGAAATCACCATCGACTGACGCTTGACCGCGCGCTTTACGTCAATGCGCGGGTCAGAAGGGGGCGGTCGGCGACTTCGAGCGATGCAAAGACGCAACAACTGCCATGTCGAGATGTCGGTTGAGTGATCGTGCAAAAGGCGCGACGCTCTGCGTCGGCGCGGCACGACAAGCGACATAATCATAAGAAACGACAGGAGCGTCCAGGATGACGGAAACAGTTCAGGGCAAGCATATCGTGGTGACCGGTGGCACCGGGGCGCTGGGTGCCGCGGTCGTCGGCAAATTGCTGGGGGACGGCGCGATCTGCCATGTGCCGAATGCCCACGCGTCGGCCCCCTCGCATTTCCCCTTCGCGGCCCATGATCGCGTCCGGCTGGCGCACAATGTCGATCTCGCCGATCCTGCCAAGGTCGATGCCTTCTATGACAGCGTCCCCGAATTGTGGGCCTCCATCCATCTGGCCGGCGGCTTTGCCGCAGCCCCGGTCGAGAAGATCGAATCCGCATCCTTTGCCGAAATGATGGACACCAACGCCCGCACCGCCTTTCTGTGCTGCCGCGCTGCGGTGCGCTCCATGCTGGGCTCGAACACAGCGGGCCGCATCGTCAATGTCACGGCACGCGCCGGGCTCGATCCGCGCCGAGGCGCCGGCATGGTCGCCTATACCGCCAGCAAAGCGGCGGTGGCGGCGATGACCGTGGCGATGGCGGAAGAGCTGAAGCACAAAGGCATACTGGTCAACGCGGTGGCGCCCTCGACGCTCGATACGCCAGCCAACCGCGCCGACATGCCGGACGCCGATTTCGGCAGATGGGTCAGCCTCGAAGCCGCCGCCGAGGCAATCGCCTATCTGGCATCACCGGCCAATCTGGCAATGAGCGGAACGCTGGCGCCGCTCTACGGCCGCGCCTGAAGTTCCGCCGCGCAGAGCGGCTCATTTGGTTTGGCTTCCGATGGCGGCCTTTGCCGATCTCGCCTGATCTACAGCGGAGGTTGGCCATTCAATCATGGCGACCCGCCGACGCCTCCACGGCATTAGAAGGGCTGCGACTACGTCAGGTTCGAGACGCCCGCTTCCACGACCTCGACTGCGTCGCCGATGGCGATCGTGCCGGCGTTGTTGGGAATGGCATTCTGGCCGAAAATGATGCCGCCCTTGGCGGAGCGGTGGAGTTTGCCAAGCGTCTGCAACGGCTCGCGCGGGTCCGGCTGCTCGCCGCTCAACGGATCTCGGGTGGTGATGACGCAGCGCGAGCAGGGCTTTGCGATGCGAAACTCCACCGTGCCGATGCGGATCGTCTTCCAGCTGTCTTCAGGCCATGCGCCGTCTGCGTCGACGACGATGTTTGGCCGGAACCGCGCCATCTCGATGGGCCTGGCAAGATGGCTGTTCAGATGGTTCAGCGAGCCTGTCGTGGCGATCAGCAGCGGAAAACCGTCGGCAAAGCCGACGAAATCGCCGGGCTGGCCGAATTCCGCATCGACCGGCCGGTTTTGCGGATCGTCGAAATAGACGAGATCGACAGGCCGGCCAAGAATAGCCGAGAGATAGGCGCCGGCGGCCGGATCGCCCGGCCGCGCGGCAGCCATATCCTTCCAGATCTTGACTTGCCGGAGCGCGGTGCCGGGAGCCGGAGCCTCGACGAAGTGCGAGCCATGCCTGTCATGTTTCAACAGGATGCCCGTTCCGCGATGCTCGACGTCGATCGTCGTCATATCAGGTATCTGGCGAATGGTGAGGAACTGCCCATCCTTGTCGACGACCATCCAGCGGCGGTCGCCTTCCATGCCCATTGTCTCGATGTCGGCGCTCGGCACGGCATGGCCGCGCAGGCTCTTGACCGGATAGCGATAGAGTTCGACGACCTTCATCGCGCATGCTTCTCCGTTGCTCGAAGGGCCGGACTTCCGTGTTTACGTCTGCAACGACAGCCGAGCCTACAGCCGCGCATGCGGAATTGAAGGGGTTCCGCCGGCTTTGTCTTGTGCCAACCGCGTCGCCGAGCATGAAAAAACCCGCGAGCCTTGCGGCCCGCGGGTCTTCTTGTTCAAGCCGCGCGTGAGGCGCAGCCGAGGTTTACGCTTGCGCGAAGCGACTTACGCGCTGCGCGCCAAGCGGCTTAGCTGCCCTGCTTCTTCAGCGCGGCGCCAAGGATGTCGCCCAGCGAAGCGCCGGAGTCGGTCGAGCCGTACTGTGCGACGGCTTCCTTCTCTTCGGCGATTTCCAGCGCCTTGATCGAGACCTGCAGCTTGCGGGTCTTCTTGTCGAAGGCGATGACGCGGGCGTCCAGCTTCTGGCCGACCGAGAAGCGCTCGGGGCGCTGCTCGTCACGGTCACGGCTGAGGTCGTTGCGCTTGATGAAGGTCTCGATGCCGCTGTCGACCAGCCGCACTTCCAGACCGCCATCCTTGATGCCGGTGACTTCGCAGGTGACCACCGCGTTCTTGCGCAGTTCGCCTGAAGTCGCGGCTTCGCCGACCGTATCCTTGGCCAGTTGCTTGATGCCGAGCGAGATGCGCTCCTTGTCGATGTCGACGTCGAGCACCTGCGCCTTGACCATGTCGCCGCGATTGTACTCTTCGATGACCTGCTCGCCCGGACGGGTCCAGTCGAGGTCGGAAAGGTGCACCATGCCGTCCACGTCACCTTCGAGGCCGATGAACAGGCCGAACTCGGTCTTGTTCTTGACCTCGCCCTCGACCTGGCTGCCGACCGGATGGCTCGCGGCGAAAGCCTGCCACGGGTTTTCCAGCGTCTGCTTGAGGCCGAGCGAGATGCGGCGCTTAGCCGGATCGACCTCGAGCACGACAACGTCGACTTCCTGCGTCGTCGACAGGATCTTGCCGGGATGCACGTTCTTCTTGGTCCACGACATTTCCGAAACGTGGATGAGGCCTTCGATGCCCGGCTCCAGCTCGACGAACGCGCCGTAGTCGGTGATGTTGGTGACGGTACCCTTGATCTTCTTGCCGATCGGGAACTTGGTGCCGATCTCGGACCACGGATCGCTCTCGAGCTGCTTCATGCCGAGCGAGATACGGTGGGTTTCCTGGTTGATGCGGATGATCTGCACCTTGACCGTCTGACCGATGTTGAGGATTTCGGTCGGATGGTTGACGCGGCGCCATGCCATGTCGGTGACATGCAGCAGGCCGTCGATGCCGCCGAGGTCGACGAACGCACCGTAATCGGTGATGTTCTTGACGACGCCTTCGACAACCTGGCCTTCTTCGAGGTTCTGCACGATTTCCGAACGCTGTTCGGCGCGGCTTTCCTCGAGCACGGTGCGGCGCGACACAACGATGTTGCCGCGGCGGCGATCCATCTTGAGGATCTCGAAGGGCTGCGGGTTGTGCATCAGCGGGGAGACGTCGCGGATCGGGCGGATATCGACCTGGCTGCGCGGCAGGAACGCCACGGCGCCGTCGAGGTCGACGGTGAAGCCGCCCTTGACCTGGTTGAAGATGACGCCTTCGACGCGCTCACCCTTGGTGAACTTCTCTTCGAGCTTGACCCAGCTCTCTTCGCGGCGGGCTTTGTCGCGCGACAGGACGGCTTCGCCCAGCGCGTTTTCGATGCGCTCGACCATGACCTCGACCGTGTCGCCGACCTTGAGCGTCGAGTCCTTGCCCTTGACGCCGAATTCCTTCAGCGGCACGCGGCCTTCGACCTTGAGGCCGACATCGATGATGGCCATGTCTTTTTCGATCGCCAGGATCGTGCCCTTGACGACCTGACCTTCGCCGGAGTGACCGGTGGTAAATGATTCTTCGAGCAGGCTCGCGAAATCGTCGCGAGTGGGATTTGCAGCTGACATATTTTCTCCTGGAGTGCCCCGCATCTTAAGCGGGACGGGCGCCGTGGGTTAGCGTTGCGTTGGCCTGCCGGCGTTCCGGGCTACAAAAGCCCTGGGCCGCCTAAGCGGCAATTCCGGCGCATGAAGAATGCTGGCAGGCTGGTTCGTGCCCGATATGGGTATTTTCTTCGCTTCCGGCAATCGGTGGCAGCGGGAAAACCCTGGATCAGGCTTTATCTCTCTTGGCCAAGGCGTCGTCGATGATCGCTTTGGCCGCCAGAAACGCGGCCTCTATAGCCATTTCGGAGGTATCAAGCAAGTGCGCGTCGGCGGCGGGCTTCAGCGGCGAGTCGGCCCTGCCCATGTCGCGCTCGTCGCGGCGCATGATATCGGCAAGGATTTCGGCGAAATTGGCAGTGCCGCCGATGCTCTCGATTTCCGCCAGCCGGCGCTGCGCCCGGACCTGCGCACTCGCCGTCACATAGAGTTTTATGTCGGCGTCAGGGGACACGACCGTGCCGATGTCGCGCCCGTCGAGCACCGCGCCCGGCGGCGTTTTGGCGAAATCGCGCTGCTTTTCGACCAGGATGCGCCGAACGGTAGGGTAAACCGCTACCTTCGAAGCCGCTTCGCCGACAGCATGCGCCGACAGCACCGCACGGTCGAGCTTTGCCAGATCAACCTGGCGTGCGGCGGTTTCGGCCGCCGAGACATTGTCGAGCGGCAGCGCATACTGAAGCAGCGCATAGGCGACGGCGCGGTAGGTCAGGCCGGTGTCGAGCAGATTGAGGCGGTAGTGGTCGGCGAGCCGCCGGGCAAGCGTGCCTTTGCCGGCGCCGGCGGGACCGTCGATGGCGATGGTGAAGGTCATTGGCGGGCCAACACGAAAGACAGACGCCGCGATCCTTCGCGCCCCCCTCTGTCCTGCCGGACATCTCCCCCTCCAGGGGGGAGATCAGAAGCTTCTGCGCCCCACTCTTTCCTGCAATTTCGAAAACTGGCGAAAGCCGCTGTGACGGCCGATCTCCCCCCTTGCGGGGGAGATGTCCGGCAGGACAGAGGGGGGTGCTGTCCCGCCGACATCTCTGCTTGCTTTGCGCTTGACATCAACCTACCCGATCTCCGCACCGAGCCCCGTCATCAGCCCCATGAACTCCGGGAAGCTCGTCGCGATCATTGCGGCGTCGTCGATGGTTACCGGCTTTTCCGTTGCCAGCCCCATCACCAGGAAGCTCATGGCGATACGATGGTCGAGATGCGTCTGCACCGTCGTGTCCTGGCTATTGGGATGGCCGCCCAGCCCCTTGCCGCCGGGCTTTCCGCGCACCGCGAGCGAAGCTTCGCCTTCGGTGCAGTCGACGCCGTTGAGCTTCAGCCCATTGGCAACCGCTGCCAGTCGGTCGGATTCCTTCACCCGCAGCTCTTCCAGCCCCTGCATCAACGTCTCGCCCTCGGCGAAGCTCGCGGCAACCGCCAGCACCGGATATTCGTCGATCATCGACGGCGCCCGCTCGGGCGGCACGGTGACGCCCTTGAGCTCGGAGTAGCGCACGCGCAGATCGGCAACATCCTCGCCGCCGGCATTGCGCGGGTTCAAGATGTCGATCTGGCCGCCCATTTCCTGCAACGTTAGAAGCAGGCCGGTGCGGGTGGGGTTCATCAGCACGTTCTCGATGACGATGTCCGAACCCGGCACGATCAGTGCCGCGACCAGCGGGAAGCCGGCCGAGGAGGGGTCGCCGGGCACGGCGATGGTCTGCCCCGTCAATTTGCCCTGGCCCTCGATGAAGATGTGGCGCACGCCGCGCTCGTCGGTCTCGACCGAGAGATTGGCGCCAAATCCCCTAAGCATCTTTTCGGTATGATCGCGCGTCATCACCGGTTCGATCACGGTGGTGATGCCGGGCGTGTTGAGGCCTGCCAGCAGCACGGCCGACTTCACCTGCGCCGAGGCCATCGGCACGCGGTAGGTAATGGGTGCGGCGTGTTTCGGCCCATGCAGCGTGATCGGCATGCGGTCGCCCGGCGTCGCCTTCAGCACCTGCACGCCCATCTGGCGCAAGGGTTCGAGCACGCGGCCCATCGGCCGTCCCGACAGCGATGCGTCGCCGATGAAGGTGGTTTCCATGTCGTAAGTGCCGACAAGGCCCATTGTGAGGCGGGAGCCGGTGCCGGCATTGCCGAAATCGAGCGGGCCTTCCGGCTGCAGCAGCGCGCCATTGCCGGTGCCGCGGATCACCCACTCGGCGCCGCGCTTCTCGATATGCGCGCCCATCGCCTTCATGGCGGCAGCCGTGCGCATCACATCCTCGCCTTCGAGCAGGCCGGTGACGCGGGTTTCGCCGGACGCGAGCCCGCCGAACATCATGGAACGGTGCGAAATCGACTTGTCGCCCGGCACCCGCGCGGTGCCGGAAAGGGCAGATGATTTGCGGGCGGTGGCCGGCTTGGCAGCGGCGGCGTGAGACATGGAATTTCCCTGGACGGAATGCCGGCGCACCGGCGCTTTTCATTTGTTGCGGCGGTCTCGTATCACGGCGGGCACGAATGGTCATCCCCATGGTCGTCGCTTGGCGCGAGGCCTTTCAGTGCTTGGTTTTGTGACGCCGGCTTTTCGCTTTGACAGCGCGGTAAACTGTGGTTAAGGGGACCACTCTTTTACTGACGAGGCTTGACGTGGCAAAAAACGAACTTGGCACAAAGCGTGTCGACCCTGAAACGGGCCGAAAATTCTACGACCTGAACAAGGACCCTATCGTCTCGCCCTATACGGGCAAGACGTATCCGCGTTCCTATTTCGAGGACGGCAAGATCGCCGCCCTCGAAGAGGAAGAGGAAGTGGCCGAGAAGGAAGTGGACGCCGAGGAAGAAGAAGGCGTTGAAGTCGTCTCGCTTGAAGAGGCCGACGAAGACGTCAAGGCCGGCGACGAGCTTCCCGATCTGGGCGACGACGAGGACGATGTCGATCTAGGCGACGATGAGGACGATACTTTCCTTGCCGACGAAGAGGAAGAAGACGACGACGTCGCCGACATGATCGGCGTCGGCGACGACGACGACGAAGTCTAAGAACGCTTCGAACGCATGCATTTAGCGGCGTTGACGGGCTATGACGAAAAAGCGGCCCTCGAAGGCTTGATCTTCAGGGAAGGCGGGGTTAGAAGCCGCCTGCACTAAACGGCGCGGTCCTGAAACCCGCGCCGGACCTCTCGCCGGCAACGGCGACGGCTGACTGCCGGAGTGGGGCCATAGCTCAGTTGGGAGAGCGCTTGAATGGCATTCAAGAGGTCGTCGGTTCGATCCCGATTGGCTCCACCAAACAGTCTGCAATGTTTCCATGCATTTAGCATCGCGGCTGGCTTAACGCTGTTACTGTGATTAGTTCCGGGGCACCGCAGTGTTTCACGTCGACGGATTCCACTGCGGGCACTTTGCCGACAGGTGTGGCTTCCTAGCTACATACAAAGTTGCAGGCATATTCTACTAGTTGCCTGACATTGTGCTGGGGATTCCGATGAAAGCCTTTCTTTTCGCTTCACTTATCGCGCTTTCGGTGACCGCGCCGGCAATCGCCGCCGACACCATTACTGCTCCTGTGGACACCCCTGAATGGACCTGGCAAGGACCTTACGCTGGTATCTTCGGCGCGGGAACGCTGGAGCACTACAAGATCCATGAGCCGAACATTGGCGCCGGAGCTACCCACAGCCCCGGCTCGGCAACAATCGGCGGCTTTGCGGGCTATAACTTCCAGTCGGGCAAGATTGTCTACGGCGTCGAAGGCGAGCTTGGATATCGCTTCAAGAAGAACACCTTCAACGACATTCCTGGCCCAGGCGTCCTCGACGCTTCCACCGGGTTGTTTGGCTCTGTAAAGGGTCGAGTCGGAATGGACATGGGAGCGTACATGCCGTTCGTCACGGCGGGGGTAACCGCCGCAAAGTTGAAGACGTTCTATCCAGGTGGTGACGCGGAGCGCGATGCCACCTTGGTAGGCGGCATCGTTGGAGCAGGTTTAGACGTCGCACTCACCCACAACGTGTTTTTGCGCGGAGAGTATGATTTCTCCTTCTTTGGCAAGAAATCGCTAGAATATTGCGGTGGCGGGTGCACACTCGAACACACGGTTCAGACGCACGACTTCCGCGTCGGCGTCGCGATGAAATTCTAGCTGTTAGCAGCACGAGCCTTGCTGAACTGGTCGCGTGTGCGACTTGCCGCAAAGGTCGACCTTAGCGGAATGGCGATCAGCGGTCTCGAGAACGGATTCAGGAAATCGCGTCCTCACGATATCGCGGCAGTCCGCAAAGCGTTTGAAGAGGCCGGAATCGTCTTCACCGTCGAAGGCACTCCCTCGCTAGCCCGCTCAGAAGGTGATAGCGGCCTCGCCACCGACAACAGACAGTGGCGCCGGCGGCAGAGAAAATAATAAGGGCGAAAAGCACGGGCGACCGATGAAGAACGTCCGGGTGCGACTGAACATCCTCGCTCCAAGGATGTTCTTGGGCCGCACGAAAAAGCCCGCCAGCTTGAGCTGGGGGCAATCGGTCTGGAGTAGCTGGAATGAGCCAGCATAGACGAACGAGCGGCGGGTTGGATGGTCCCTTTACCTGCCTGGCTTACCAGCCACCGCTCTCCAAGGCTCCCATAGACCTACGCCTGCTAAGTCGTCACGTCGAGCGCGTGAGTGGCCGTCACCTTGCCAACCTTGGCAATTGTCACGCAGATCGCCCGGACCAGGCTCGGTAGCGCAAGATAACACGAAATGCCGCCGGTGGCGCGAACGCGAAGGCCAAACCCGATCCGCTCGCTGTCGAATACAGAAGTCCGTGCCGTTCGGCTTCGTAGCGCCCACCACGCGCTTTGTGATTTTGGGTAGTGTGCTGAGAGTTCTGCAAATTCGCTGAGAGAGGGCGGTCATGGCAGGCTGGTGATGTTCAACGTCACCGATTCCCTGG
>NZ_JAMYPF010000023.1:0-93786 GCF_040320205.1 Mesorhizobium sp. M0761 | reverse complement strand
TTAATTCACCCCCCCGCCCACCCCGAATACCCCTCTCTTTATGGCCGGCGTCTTGGTTATTTTTATATGACGCACGGCGTGTTCTCATCTCAGGTTTTTTTGTTGGGCGGGGGGGTCGCCCCCCCCCACACCCTTCTACCTCATTTCTGCTTCGCCAACAGTCCTTTTGCGTCCTTGACGCCGAGTGCAGCCGGCCGCTCGCAGCTGGTCTGCATGGCGACGAACTTGCCGGTCTCGCCCGACCGCAACAGGCCGGTCATGACGTCGACGGCATGCAGCGCGAGCTCCATCGAGCAACGATGCGGCCGGCCCTCGGCGATCGCCAGCGCCATGTCGGCAAGGCCTGCGGTGCGGTAGTTGGCCATCATGCCCTGGCCGTGCATTTCGTTGGGCACGCCGAACGGATGCTGCCATTTCGGCAGTTTCTTCACCGGTTTTGCCGCCTTGGTTATGCGCACGTCGCCACCGAAGAAATTCGGATCCGGCACGAACACCGTGCCCGTCTCGCCATAGAGTTCCATCGGCGCATGACCATGCGCCCAGACGTCCCAGCTGGTGTTGAGCGTGACCACGGCGCCGTTCTCGAACTCCAGCAGGCCGTGGATCGTCGTCGGCGTGTTGACCGGGATTTTTTCGCCCGCGCGCGGTTTCGACGAGATCGTGCGTTCCTTGGCAGGCGTCGTCGCGAAGGCCGCCACCTGCTTCACCGGCCCGATCAGCTGGATCAGGTTGGTGATGTAGTAAGGCCCGATGTCGAGCACCGGCCCGGCGCCCGGCTGGAAGAAGAAATCGGGATTGGGGTGCCAGTGCTCCATGCCGTGGCCCATCACATGACAGGTGCCGCTGGTGATCTTGCCGAGCGCGCCGGTGTCGATGAGGTTGCGCACCAGCTGGTGCGCGCCGCCGAGGAAAGTGTCCGGAGCCGAACCGATGCGCAGCCCTTTCTTCTCGGCCCGGCTCTTGAGGTCGAGCCCTTCCTTGACCGACAGCACGAACGGCTTTTCCGAATAGACGTGCTTGCCGGCATCGAGGATCTGCTTCGACACCCCGTAGTGCACCGCCGGGATGGTGAGGTTGACGATGATGTCGATCTCGTCATCCTTGAGCAGTTCTTCGACGGTCTCGGCGCGCAGCTTGAACTCCTTCGCCCGTGCCTTGGCCGCGTCCATGTTGATGTCGGCGCAGGCGCGCATCTCAATGCCGCGAAACAGCGGCGCCAGCGAGAAATACGCTTTCGAGATGTTGCCGCAGCCGATGACGCCGATACCCAGTTTCTTTGCCATGATGATTGTTCCTAGTAAGCCTTGACGGATGCGAGCGAGCGGCTGGCGAAGCGCTCGATATCGTTGGGGTTGTCCTGTTCCATGACGTAATATTTGGCCGCGCTCTTCGCCCGAAGTGTCTTGATCAGGCCGGCCCAGTCGATGGTGCCGTGGCCGACATCCGCCCAGCCGTCCTCGTCAAGGCCTTCGCCTGACTTGGCCATGTCCTTGACATGGACGGCCCTGATGCGCTTGCCGTGCTTTTCGATCCACGGAAGCGGATCAACGCCGCCGCGGACTACCCAGGCGACGTCCATCTCCCAGCCGATGTCGGGCGCAGTCGACAGGATGTGATCCTGCGGCACCGAGCCGTCGGCGAGTGTCTTGAACTCGAAATCATGGTTGTGCCAGGCAAAGCCGTAGCCGGCTTTTTTTGCGGTCTCGCCGACCTTGGCCAGACGCTCGCCGAAGCCGCGCCAGCCGGCAGCGTCGGCCGGCCGCTGCTCGGCCAGCAGATAGGGACAGATGACGAGCGTGATGCCGAGTGCGTCGGCTGTTTTGCGTACGCCGTCGAAATCATTCTCCAGCGCATCGATCGAGAAATGTCCGGTCGGCATCGAAAGCCCGTTCTTGTCGAGTTCGGCGCGGAACGCCGTGGGGTCGTCATAGACGCCGCCGAAACCTTCGACTTCCTTGTAGCCGAGCTTGCCGAGCATTTTCAGGATGCCTTCCCACGGCTGGAAATTGCGGGCGCTGTAGAGTTGGAATGACCAGTTCATCGTCTCTGTCCGTTTCTTGGGTGGAAGGCTTGGGGATGTTTTCGGGGGATCGTTTTCGCGAGATCGTTTTAGGGGGATCGTTCTTGGGAGGATGGTTTGCGGATGATTCTAGAGGGTCACAGGCGATTGCCGGTCGCGGCGTCGAACAGCGAGGCGCGCGCCGGATCGAAACCGAACTGGATCGGATCGCCGCTGCGCAGCGTCCGTTCCGCCTCGACGCGGAAGGAGAGGTTGCGGCCGGCAAGCTTCGTCCACACCAGCGTGTCGGAACCCATCGGCTCGACGATCTCGACCGAACCGCCGGCGGAAAACGGCATCGACTTTGCAGCGTCACCGAAAGCGATATGTTCAGGCCGGATGCCCAGCACGCAAGCGCCGGCCGGGCGCTCCGTGCCGTCAAAGGTATAGCGATCGAGCGGCACCGAAACACCGTCGGTCCTGAACACTGGAGCAGCACTGGCCTCCAGCTCCCCTTCGAGGAAATTCATCGCCGGCGAGCCGAGGAAGCCGGCGACAAACCGGTTGACCGGCCGGTTGTAGATCGTCTGCGGCGCGTCGAGCTGCTGGATGACGCCGCCGCGCATGACCGCGATACGATCGGCCAGTGTCATCGCCTCGATCTGGTCGTGGGTGACGTAGATCATGGTGTTCTGCAGCTTGCGATGCAGGAGCTTGATTTCGACGCGCAGTTCCGAGCGCAGCTTGGCGTCGAGATTGGATAGTGGCTCGTCGAACAGGAAGACGTCGACGTCGCGCACCAGCGCCCGCCCGATCGCCACGCGCTGGCGTTGGCCGCCGGACAAGGCCGCGGGCTTGCGCTGCAAAAGCGGCTCGATCTGCAGGATCTCGGCGGCGCGGGCGATGCGCTTGGCGATCTCGTCCCTGGGCACGCCGGCAACGCGCAGGCCGAACGACAGGTTCTTCTCCACCGTCATTTGCGGATAAAGCGCATAGGACTGGAACACCATGCCGATGCCGCGATCCTTGGGCTCTTCCCAGGTGACGTTCTTGCCCTTGATGAAGATGCGGCCTTCGGAAATATCGAGCAGCCCGGCGATGCAGTTGAGCAAGGTCGACTTGCCGCAGCCCGACGGACCGAGCAGCACGATGAACTCGCCCTCTGCGACCTCGAGATTGAGGGTCTGCAGCACCGATACAGAGCCGAAGTTCAGGGACAGGTCCTGGATCGAAACGCTGGTGCCGTTGGCTGCCGTCATCGCCATCACCCTTTCACCGCACCGGCGGCGATGCCGCGCACGAAAAGCTTGCCGGAAATGAAGTAGACGATGAGTGGCACAAGGCCGGTCAGGATGGTGGCGGCCATGTTGACGTTGTACTCCTTCACGCCTTGCACCGAATTGACGATGTTGTTGAGCTGCACCGTCATCGGATAGGTGTCGGGGCGGGTGTAGACGACGCCGAACAGGAAGTCGTTCCAGATGCCGGTCACCTGCAGGATGATGGCGACGACGAAGATCGGCAGCGACATCGGCGCCATGATCCGCAGGAAGATGCCCCAGAAGCCGGCGCCGTCGACCCGTGCCGCCCTGAACAGCTCTTCCGGCATCGAGGCAAAATAGTTGCGGAACAAAAGCGTGAGGATCGGCATGCCGAAGATGGAATGGACGATCACCAGGCCGCTGAGGCTGCCGTAGAGGCCGATCTCGCGCAGGATGATGACGATCGGATAGATCATCACCTGATAGGGGATGAAGGCGCCGACGATCAGGATGACGAAGAATGTGTCGGCGCCCTTGAAGCGCCAGTTGGCGAGCGCATAGCCGTTCACCGAGGCGATCGCGATCGACAGCAGCACCGACGGCACGGTGATGCGCACCGAATTCCAGAAGCCGCGCGAAAGCCCATCGCAATTGAGGCCGGTGCAGGCGGTCGCCCACGCCTTCACCCACGGTTCGAACGTGATTTCGAGCGGCGGCGAGAAGATATTGCCCATCCGTATCTCGGGCATGCCCTTGAGCGAGGTTACGACCATCACGTAGAGCGGCAGCAGATAGTAGACCGCCACCACGATCAGCGTGCCATAGAGGAAGATATTGCGGCGCGAGAAGACATGCCGCGGCTTCGGCCCGCGCGGCCCGGAGGCTTCGCGCTCGGCGGCACCCGCGCTGGCGGGCAAAGGGACGGCCGGGTCAGCCACGCTTCCTGCCTCCAAATTCAAGGTAGGCCCACGGCACGACGACGATCACCACCGAGAGCAGCATCATGGTCGAGGCGGCAAAGCCCTGGCCAAGATTCTGTGCGAAGAACATGTAGTCATAGACATATTTGGCCGGCACTTCGGAGGCGATTCCGGGGCCGCCGCTGGTCTGGGCGACGACGAGGTCGTAGACCTTGACGATGCCCGACGCGATGATGACCAGCGTGGTGATGAAAACCGGCCGCATCATCGGGATGACGATGAACAGATAGGTCTTCCACATCGGGATCCCGTCTACCCGCGCCGCCTTCCAGATGTCCTCGTCGATGCCGCGCAGGCCGGCCAGCATCAGGCACATGATGAGCCCGGTGCCTTGCCACAGCGCCGCAATAGAAATGCCGTAGATGACGATGCTGGAATTGTAGAGCGGGTCGAAGTTGAAGCTCGTCCAGCCGAGGTCCCGCACCACATGCTGGATGCCGAAATCCGGATTGAGCAGCCACTGCCAGACCAGGCCGGTGACGATGAAGGAAAGCGCGAACGGATAGAGGAAGATGGTGCGGAACGTGTCCTCGAAACGGATCTTCTGGTCGAGAAGCGCTGCAAGCAGGAAGCCGATGACCAGTGAGAACACCAGCGAGATCGCGCCGTAGATCAAAAGGTTCTCGATCGAGATCAGCCAGCGCGGCGTCGCCCACAGCCGGTAATACTGGTCGAGCCCGGCGAAATTCAGCCGTGGCAGCAGCTTCGAATTGGTAAAGGAATAGAACACCGTCCAGACGGTGCCGCCGACGAAAACCACCGACGCGGTGAGGATCATCGGGATCGAGGCGACCTTCGCATTGATGTTGCGGAACAGCGGGTTGGGGCGTTCGCTCTTGCTCATCTCGTCAGCCGGCTGGGTAAGGGCGGTGCGATCCCGGCCCTGCTTTCGCAAGACCGGGAGCGGGGTGTATTGCCTCCAACGTCAGTCTGCCGAAGCGATGAGGTCGGCGAAGCGCTTCTGCGCGTCTTCGATGGTCAGGTCCGGCTTGGCGAAGAATTCGGCGAAGAGATCTTCCTTCTGCTTCTGGGTGTCCTGCGAAAGCAGTTGGTCAGTCCACGGAATGACGGCGCCCTTGGCGAGGATCGCCAGACCCTTCTTCATGCAGTCATTGGCCGCGTTGAGATCGACGTCGCCGCGCACCGGTAGCGAGCCCTTCTTGAGATTGAAGGCGACCTGAGTCTTGGGGTCGAGCAGCGTCTCTGCCAACACCTCCTGCGCCTTGGACTTGTCGGCGTCCTTGAGCAGCGGGAAATAGAAGGCGTCGCCGCCGGTGGCGATCACTTCGTTCAGACCGAGGCCCGGCAGGCAGGCATAGTCCTTGCCGGCGACCTTGCCGGCAACCTGGAACTCGCCTTGCGCCCAGTCACCCATGATCTGGCCACCGGCCTTGCCGGTGATGACGAGATTGGTTGCCTGGTTCCAGTCCTGCACATTGGTGTTCTTCGCCATCTTGCGGGCATCGTCGGCGGCCTTGAAGACCTTGGCGATCTCAGGCCCGGCGGCGAACTTGGCATCCTTGTCCTTGTAGACCTTGAGGAACGCGTCGGTGCCGCCGACCGCCGCCAGCAGCACGTCGAAGGCGCCGGAAGATTGCCAGGCCTGTCCGCCGACAGCGAGCGGGATGATGCCCGCCTTTTCCAGGGCGGGCGCTGCCGCCACGAATTCATTCCAGTCCTTCGGCAGCGGCACGCCGGCCTTCTCGAAGGCTTCGTTCGACAGCCACAACCACTGCCAGGAGTGGATGTTGACCGGCACGCAGTAGATCTTGCCGTCGATGGTGCAGCTGTCGAGCAGGCTCTTCGGCCGCACGATTTCCGTCCACTTGCCCTTGGTGGCCACATCGGTGAGGTCGCGCATCAAGCCGGCCTGCACCAGTTCTTCGGCCTGCCGGCCGTGATTGAACTGGGTGGCGCCCATCGGATCGCCGCCGGTGATGCGGCTGATCATGATCGGCCGTGCCGTGCCGCCGGATCCGGCAATGGCGCCGTCGACCCAGTGATTGCCGGTCGCGTCGAAGGCCTTGGCGAATTCCGCAACCGCCGCCGCCTCGCCGCCCGACGTCCACCAATGGGTGACTTCCAGGTCGGTGGCGGCCGCCGGGCCGGCAAGCTGAAGCGCGGCCGTCGCGGCAAGGGCAGCGGTCAAAAGTCTACAGCGCATTTCGGTTCCTCCCAGAATCTGAAACGTTACAGATTTTCGATACGGCAATTATGCGGTGCGTGCAACCCCTGAGATAAACGCGCTCGAATGTTTTTTCGAGGCGCGAACAAATTCGTTGCGTGCAAACCGGCAAACTCCGCGCAAAACCGGGTGCTGCGCTGCAAAATCATGCTGCAGCGCAAGAAAACCGTCTCGAACCTGATTGTCGCGCAACGTTTCTGGCCGCCAAAACCCTGCCAAAACCATGGCTTGAGAGACCCACGGGCTGCGATGTTGGAAATCTGTAACGTTTCAGTATATTGAGGCCTGACGGCGAAGAACCGTGCCACGTCGTCATCGAAGCGATTGTCGGCTGGTCCGGCGGCTGCTATGCGCCTGACGGGGCGGGACGAATGGACAGGGACCAGACGGACAAGGACGACGAGGCGTCGGCGCATGAGCGGCCGACGCTGAAGACGCTTGCCTTCATGACCGGGCTCGGCGTCACCACCGTCTCGCGCGCGCTCAAGGATGCACCCGAGATCGGCGCCGAGACCAGGCGGCGGGTTCAACTCGTCGCCAGGCAGATCGGCTACCGGCCGAACCGCGCCGGCGTGCGCCTGCGGACCGGCAAGACCAATGTTATCAGCCTCGTGCTCAATACCGAGCGCGAGATCATGAGCTTTGTCTCGGACATCATCTACGGCGTCTCGGAGGTCATTGCCGACACACCCTATCACCTGATCGTAACGCCCTACTCGCGCTCGCAGGATCCGCTGGACCCGGTAAAGTATCTGGTCGAGTCCGGCTCGGCCGATGGCGTCATCATCTCACGCACGCAGCCCAACGATCCGCGCGCCCGCTACATGCTGGAGCGCGGCATACCCTTTGCCACGCATGGCCGCACCGATATGGGGCTTGTCCACCCCTATCACGACTTCGACAATTACGCCTTCGCCGCCGAAGCGGTGCGCCATCTGGCCGGCGTCGGCCGGCGCCGGCTGGCGCTGGTAGCGCCGCCGGTCGGGCTCACCTATTACGACCACACGGTCAATGGCTTTGCCGACGCACTGAGCGAGGTCGACGCCAGCGAAGTGCCGTTTAACGCCGCTTCGATCGACCAGTCGATCGATCAGATCAGGACGCGGACCGCGCAGTTGATGCGCCGCGACGTCAGGCCGGACGGTTTCGTCAGCAGCGCCGCCGCAGCGACGCTGGCCATTGTCGCCGGCATCGAGGATGCCGGCCTGAAACTCGGCCGCGACGTCGATGTCGTGTCCAAGCAATCGTCGGAACTGCTGCATCTGTTCCGCCGGGAGTTGCTGATCGTCAACGAAGACTTCCGCCTCGCCGGCACCGAGCTTGCCCGCGCCGTGCTGGGCTGGATAGGCGGCGCGGCACCTGGCTCTTTGCAGACTGTGGTCAAGCCAGGCGACGTCGTCGCGTATCAGGGCTGACTGGCACGACCTGAGAGGCCGCCTCACCTGACCCTAGCCGGCAGCGCCGCTGCCCCATGGGCCATGGAAAGCCCCCTGCTCGCCGATGCGCTCGAAGCCATGCGCGCCGAAGAAATCGCGCTGCGCCTGGATCAGGTTCGAGGTGCCGCGGCCCTGGCGGTAGCTGTCGAAATAGGCAAGTGCCGACGCCAGTGCAGGCACCGGCGAGCCTGCTTCTGATGCCTTGGCAACGGTGCGCCTAAGCGACGGATGCGCCTCCTGCATCATGGTGGTGAAAGCCGGCGCCATCAAAAGGTTGGTGGACGCGCCGCCCAAGCCGAAGGCTTCCGCCATGGTGTCGAGCATCTGCGAGCGGATAATACAGCCGGCACGCCAGATCTTGGCGATGGTCGGCATCGGCAAGTTCCAGTTGAACTCCTTCGAGGCGGCGCTCATCACCGCGAAACCTTGTGCATAGGCGGCGATCTTGCCGGCGAGCAGCGCCAGCTCCAGGTCTTTCAGAAGTGCCGCCTTGTCGCCAGAGATCTTGGTGACGCCGATATTGCCATAGGCTTTTTCGGCCGCCTGCCGCTCATCCTTGATCGAGGACAGCACGCGGGCCGCCACCGCCGCCTCGATGGCCGTCGCCGGAATGCCGAGCTGCTGCGCCTCGATGACAGACCATTTGCCGGTGCCCTTCTGGCCGGCACGGTCGAGGATGATTTCGACCACCGGCTTGCCGGTCTTTGCATCGTCAGCGGCCAGCACCTTGGCGGTGATCTCGATCAGATACGAATCGAGCCGGCCCTTGTTCCAGTCCTCGAAGACCTTGCCGATCTCCTTCGGCCCCATGCCGAGACCGTCACGCAGGATACCGTAGATCTCGGCGATCATCTGCATGTCGGCATATTCGATGCCGTTGTGGATGGTTTTCACGAAATGCCCGGCGCCGTCTGTGCCGAGCCAGGCAGCGCACGGTTCATCCTTGAACTTGGCCGAGATCGCGGTCAGCACGCGTTCGACGCGCTTCCAAGAGTCTTCGGTGCCGCCGACCATGATCGACGGCCCGTGGCGCGCGCCTTCCTCGCCGCCGGATACGCCCATGCCGATGAAGGTGAGACCCGAGCCCGACAGTTCCGAAAAGCGCCGCATCGTATCGCGGAAATTGGCGTTGCCGGCATCGATGACGATATCGTTGTCAGACAACACGCCGCGCAGCGCTTCAATCTGTTCGTCGACCGGCTTGCCGGCCAGCACCATGATGATGACCGGGCGCGGCGGCTTGATCGCAGCTGCCAGTTCCTCCAGGCTGTAGCAGGGCACCACCATGTCCCTGAGCGAACCGGCGCCTTCGAGGAAGGCATCGGTGCGCGCCTTGGTGCGGTTGAAGACGGCGATGCGGTGCCCGTGCTCGGCAATGTTGAGCGCGAGGTTGGAGCCCATTGTGCCAAGGCCGATCAGGCCGATTTCGGCTTTTTCCATCGTTTCTTCCCTGCTTTCGGATGTTGTTGAGGCCGCGTTTTTCGGGATGCCCATTTTTCGGCGAGATGATTGACGGGCCTTTCGGGCCACGTCAACCGCCTCGCCGAATTGTGTTGCGTCGGCGTTGTGTCAGACCGAGTCAGGAAGGGTCCATTGGTGACCAGGCGACGCCTTGCCGATCGAACATATGGCGATAGGTTGAACATATGGCAGTCAAACGGATGGACAATGTCGGAATCGTCGTCGAGGACCTCGACGAGACGATTGCCTTCTTTCGCGAGCTCGGCCTCGAACTGGAAGGGCGGGCGACGATCGAAGGCGAGTGGGCCGGACGTGTCACCGGGCTCGGCGATCAGCACGTCGAGATTGCCATGATGCGCACACCGGATGGCCATAGCCGGCTCGAGCTCTCCCGCTTCCTCACGCCGACGGTCGTCGCCGATCACCGCAACGCCCCGGTCAATGCCCTGGGCTACCTGCGCGTCATGTTTACCGTGGACGACATCGACGACACGCTTGAAAGGCTCCGCAAGCGTGGCGCGCAGCTGGCCGGTGAAGTCGTCCGTTACCAGGACGTGTATCGGCTCTGCTACATCCGCGGGCCGGAAGGGCATCTCATCGGGTTAGCCCAGGAACTCGGCTGAGCGCCCTTCGCAGGCGGGCTGAATATCACTCGGCGCGGATATCGATCGGCGCTTCGATCTTTACCACTTCGAAATCCGAAACCAGAATATCGAGCCGCGCCGTCCAGCGGCCTGGAAACGGAATGACGAGATTATCGACGCGCCAGGTGCCGTCGCCTGGCTTGGTCGCCGGACGCTTTATCGGCTCGATGCCGGAATCGGGCTTGGACAGCACAAGCGTCACTTGCTTGGCGTCGAGCGGGCCGAAATCGCCATCCATGATGACGATGGAGGCGGTGACCTCCCCGGTATGGCCGGGCGTGATGTCGATGTCGGCCATCGCCTTCATAGTGTGGATATGGGTCGACGTCGGTTGTGCCGCGGCGATGGCCAGCGCCCGTGGCGGCGGCGTGAAGCGCCAGCCGGCGGCAACGCCGAAGATCAGGAGCACGATCAGCATTTCGACTGAGATCGAGCGGCTAAGCCGTCGCCGCACTTCTGTCGCTCCGGCCCCGGCCAAGGCGGTGAGCCGCCATCGATTGACCGCCGCCAGCGTGAACAGAAACACCAGCAGCGCCAGCTTGATCAGCAGCAGCCGGCCATAGGCGGTGTTGACCAGTGCCGCCGGTGTCTGCACCTGGATGATGGCGAGCACCACACCGGCGGCGGCAAGCACTACCACCACGGGCATGATCGCGCGCGAAAACCGCCGCAGGAACGCCCCGGCTTCCACCGATTGGCTGCTCAACGCCCGGCCCAGCGGCAGCAATGCTCCAGCCCAGAAAGCGATGCCGGCGCCATGCAGGAACACCATAGGCCGCGTCAGCCATTGCGGTTCGGCTGCACTGGCATGGCCGCTGGCGGCAAGGGCTGCACCCACACCGGCCAGCCCGGCGAGCGCCAACGGCCTGGCGCCAGCACGCGATCCGACCAACGACAGCAGGCCAAGCCCGAGCGCCGCCAGCGAAATCAGCACCGTCCAGCCGAAGCTGGTGCCAAGCGCCGTCCGCCAGACCACCGGTTGCGCCAGCCGGGCGAGTGGCGCGCCCAGCGCGTCCAGCCCCTGGAACCCGAGCGACAGGGGTGCTGCCACCAGCCCGCACAGGATGGCGGCAATGACGAAGCGCTGGCCTGAGCGCTGGCCTTGCGCCAGCCATGTCAGCGCGAAGGCGCCGCCAATGCCGAGGAAAAGCCCGATGTAGAGAAGAACCTTGCCGGTCCAGATCGCTGACCGCAAATCTATATCGACAGCTTCCCCCACCGCCGGCGCCGCACTTGGCGCGCCAACGGAAAACAGCACCGAGCCGCCGACCGGATGGCCATCGGCGGAAATCACCCGCCAGCTCAAGACATGGGTGCCCGGCCCGAGCTTTTGTGGATTGTCGATCTCAACCGTTTGGTCGCTCAACCGAAACGAGGTCAAAGCGACAGGCGTACCGTCGGGCCGCACCAAGGTCAGCACCAGCGGCGACACAGGCTCGCTGAAGGTCAGCGAAAATTGCGTCGGCGCTCGCTCCAGAACCGCGCCGTCGGCAGGCTCGGCCTTGATCAGCGCCGCATGGGCAAAGGCCTGGTTTGGCGTGGCAAGGACGGCAAGCAGCAGGATCGCGGCCAGCAGGCCGAAGCACCTGCCGGCTGTCCGTTCTATCCGCTGAAAACAGGCCACGTTCATGCCATCCACCAAAACAGTGGCGCGCCGCTTCGAAGCAGCGCGCCGCCAATGCATCATTTCTTCGGCAGCAGGTTGAGGCCGGGCGCCGGATCTTCCAGCGCATCCTCATCCTGACCAGCCGCCGGAATCTCTATCCAACGCGTGGTGGCGCCATCGCATTCCTGCACCACCGGAAAATAGAGTTTTTGCCCGGCCGGCAGATCGGCGGCCAACGTGCCGCGGAAGACGAACTCGTCATAAAATTCATCCGGCAGGCTGCCGCCGCTCCAGTCGACTTCCTTGACGCCCGAGGTCACCGCCTCGCCATAGAGCTGGTAGGATTTCTCGTACTTGCCTTTCTTGACCTGCAGCGTCCAGCCGGGCTTGGGCATCGGCTTCACCCCGATCACCCCTTCCGGGATCTGCACGCGCACGGCAATCGTCGCCTTGCCTTCGCAGCCATGCGGCACGCGCAGCACGGCCTTGTAGGTCGAACCGACCGCAACCTCCTGTGTTTCGAGCGTGATATGGGCGAAGGCGGCACTTGTCCCCAGGACGAGGAATGCAGCGGCCGGCAAATGATGCTTGTTCATGATGGGTCCCTCTCGAAAAAATTGATTGGCAATAATTGGTCAGTCGTTGTCTTCCAGGGGTGGCGCGCTGCCTATGGCTTGCACGGCAAACTCGACGGTCACGGTTCCGGCCCTCTCGAAAGTCAGCGTAGCGGCAAACATCTGGCCTTCTTTAGGGGGCTGCTTCAGATCCATGAACATCACGTGATAGGCGCCGGGACCCAGCGTGACCTTGCCGCCCGCCGGGATATCCAGGCCACCACTGACCGGGCGCATGGTCATGACGCCATCCTTCACCCCCATTTCATGCAGTTCGGCCTTGCCTGAAATGTCGGAGGAAATCGATAGCAGCCGGTCTGGCGCGCTGCCCTTGTTGACGATGGTGAAATAGCCGCCGGCAACCTTGGCGCCGGCCGGCGTGGCGCGCGACCAGGGATGCTCGATCTCGATGTCACCGGCCTTGAATTCATGCGCAAGGACGGAATGGGAGCCGACGAACAACAGTGCAAAGGCGAACAGGGCGCTGCCGAGACGCTGCTCGATAGTGCTGAATAAACGGGTGCTGCGGTGCAACGCGCCGGCACGAAGAAAACGGAACATGGGTAGGCTCCATGAATATAAGGTCGCGCCGTTGTTAGGCTGCGAACGTGTTTATCATTGGATGATTATCGCCCGCGCGGGTTACGCCAAGCGAGCGGCGGTTTTTCAGCCGGCAAGCGGCGGGGCGCGCGGATTGGCCGGAGAGCGCTCACGCGTGACGTCGTGATGCCTGACTGCCGGCGGGAGAAACGCGACTGTTTCAAAAGACAGGCTCACCGGCGCCACGCCGACGCCTGCCGGCGGCGCATAGGCGACGGAGGCCGTGCTGCAGCCGAGCATGCAGCACGCCGGCATGTGCGGATCCCCGCCGGGAAACTGGACCGCCCCCTCATGTGTACAGATGACGTTGCCGAAAGCGTCGAGTTGCGAGGCGTCCGGCGCAATGCCGAAAGCAAACACGCCGAGCGTCGACTGGAGCAGCAGCACACAGGCCGCGACAAAGGCGGCCGTCATGCTCCATCTCTTACGCCGGAAGTTCAAAGACCTGCCTCTTCACGCAGCAACGCTTGGATATCTAGCACGCGGCATGCCGGCGGAAAATCGCCAAACCATAGCTGCGGCAACGCGGCGCGTTCGATGCTTGTCGCCCAAAAGTGCGCAGCGGTTTTGGGATAAGGGCATGCATAGGACCTTGTGCGCATAACCTCCCTTCGGACGTCGCAGTCAGGAAGCCGGGCGGCCGCCGATTTCCGGAATCGACGTCAACAGCGTGTGGCGCGCCGACTTCAGATGCTTGCGGCAGGCGGCGTCGACCTTGCCGAGATCGCGCGATTTGAGCGATGTGATATAGGCGAGATGCTCGCTCACCGCGACTTCGTTGCGCTCGCGCTCCTGCGCCTTGTTCCACTGGTAGTGGTAGTGAAAGATCATGGCGATGACGTCGTAGAAGTCGACGATGAAGCGATTGTGCGACGCCCGGTGGATCAGCCGGTGGAAGCGCTCGTCGAGCTCCGAGAATTCGTTGAAGCGGGTGGCGATTTCGCTTGCCAGAAGCCGGTGCTCGTCTTCCAGCCGGTCGAGATCCGCCCAGACCGGACTATCCCCAGGCAAGGCGGCAAAGGCCGCCGCCGAGCGTATCTCGAACATCTCGCGGATTTCAGTGAGTTCGAGCGCAAAGGCACGGGTAAATCCTTTCAGCACCCAGTGGCTGTTGCGCCGCTTCTCGATCAGGCCGAAGCGGGAGAAGCGGATCAGGAACTCGCGCACGCTGGTGGTGCCGACGCCGATCTCGCGCGCCAGTTCGAGCTCGTTGATCTGCATGCCGGCCTCTGCACCGCCGGCCAGCAACCTGCGCATAAACGACCGCTCGATGATCTGGGCCAGTGTGTCTGTCTCCTCCTCGGGGAAGAAATCATCCGGCTTCGGCGTCCTGAGCACTGTCTTGCTGCGTTTGTTCCACGCGATCAGCCCGGTCTCTTCCATGTGCGCCAGAATGGTGCGCACGGTGGTACGGCTGACGCCAAGCAAAGTGCCCAGCTCCGGCTCCGACGGCAGGCTCTGCGTCTCATCGAGCAGCCGCAGACCCCTATTGTAAGCGTCCTTGTAGACGTTGTTGCTCTTCGACATCCCTGCCCCGTTGCGCGCCGGCGCTTGCTGTGGCTGGCTTGAAGCGCGATATCACATATGTCCTGGCGCTCACCCGGCAAGGCAAAACGCTCTGCGTGTCAGACGCCGCTCCCCACAAGCCAAGCGTCCATCGGACGCATGGTCTCCTCCTGAAAAAACAATTGACGCACAAATGTTTTTTCACGATAAAAGACATTATATGTAAACAGACGCGTGTCAATCCGCGCATCCCCAGGAACAGACCCAGGAAACTGCCCGTGAACGCCTCGAACAGCATTCTTCTGTCCCCCGCCGACAATGTCGCGGTCGCCAATGGCCGCATCGAGATCGGCACTCCTCTGCCCGGCGGCGCCGTCGCCACGGCCTTGATCGAGCCCGGCCACAAGGTGGCGATCAAGCCTATCGCCGCCGGCGAGGCGGTGGTCAAGTATGCCCAGGCCATCGGCCGCGCCACCCAGGACATCGCGCCCGGCGACCACGTCCATTCGCACAATCTGGTTTTTGAATCCGGCCGCCTGCCGGTGGTGCCGCCGAGCGAAGCGGAGCACGCCACCGAAGCTGACCGCGCCCGGACATTCATGGGCTATCGTCGCGCCGATGGCCGTGCCGGCACGCGCAACTTCATCGGCATCATCGCGAGCGTCAATTGCTCGGCCACCGTCTGCCACGCCATTGCCGACGAGGCCAACCGCGTGCTGTTGCCGAAATATCCGGGGATCGACGGCTTCGTCCCGATCGTCCATGGCCAGGGCTGCGGCATGAGCGGCACCGGCGACGGCATGATGGTGCTGCACCGCACGCTCGCCGGCTACACCCGCCACCCGAATTTCGGTGGCGCGCTGATGGTCGGCCTCGGCTGCGAGGTCAACCAGCTCACCCTTTACGGCCAGAAGGGTGCGGCGGCGGGAAAACGCCATTTCAATATCCAGGACGCCGGCGGTTCGCGCAAATCGGTCGCAAAGGCGATGGGCGTGCTCGCCGAAATCGCCGAGGAAGTCGGCCAGTATCAGCGCGAGCCGATCCCGGTCTCGGAGATCGTCGTCGGTCTGCAATGCGGCGGTTCCGACGGCATGTCGGGCATCACCGCCAATCCCGCGCTGGGAGCGGCGGTCGACATCCTGGCCGGCGTCGGCGGCATCGGCATCCTGTCGGAGACGACGGAGATCTATGGCGCCGAACATCTGCTCGCCTATCGCGCGGCAACGCCGGAGATCGCCAAGAAGCTCGACGGTTTCGTCAAATGGTGGGAGGACCATGTCGCCAAGCACGGCGCCTCGATCGACAACAACCCCTCGCCCGGCAACAAGCGCGGTGGCCTGACCACCATCCTGGAAAAGTCGCTGGGCGCCGTGGCCAAAGGCGGCCAGACCCCGCTCAACGGCGTCTTCGGTTATGCCGAAAAGGTCACCGGCAGTGGCCTGGTGTTCATGGACACGCCCGGTTACGACCCGGTCTCGGCGACCGGTCAGGTGGCGGGCGGCGCCAACATCATCGTCTTCACCACCGGCCGCGGCTCCTGCTTCGGCTGCCGGCCCACGCCGTCGATCAAGGTCGCCACCAACTCGACCATGTACCACCAGATGGAAGAGGACATGGACGTCAATTGCGGCGTCATCGCTTCGGGTGAGAAGACCATCGCCGGCATGGGCCGGGAACTCTTCGAACTCATCGTCGAAACGGCATCGGGCCGCAAGACCAAGAGCGAGGCGTTCGGCTACGGCGACAACGAGTTCGTGCCGTGGCACCTCGGCGCGACGCTCTAACCACCGACGAAAAAAAACGGGCTGCAACGACGGCTCACAAGGGGAGGCTTTGGATGGACAAACGCCGCATCGGCACGACTGCGCTCGAGGTAACCGAGATAAGCTTCGGCGGGGCGGCGATCGGCGGGCTCTACCGGGCCTGTCCGCGCGAAGCGGCGATGGAGACGCTGCAGACAGCCTGGGATGCCGGCCTGCGCTATTTCGACACCGCGCCCTTCTATGGCTTCGGCCTGTCGGAGCGGCGGACCGGCGACTTCCTGCGCTACAAGCCGCGGGATTCCTATGTGCTGTCGACCAAGGTCGGACGGCTGTTCCGCCCGGTGCCGGAAGACCAGGTTCCCGATCATTCCTATGTCGACCCGCTGCCCTTCGCGCTCGACTACGACTACTCCTATGACGGCATCATGCGCTCGGTCGAGTTCTCCTATGCCCGGCTCGGGCTGAACCGGATAGACATCCTGTTTGTGCACGACATCGGCACCTACACACATGGCGTCGAGAAGACGAAGCTGCACTTTCGCCAGCTGATGGACGGCGGCTTGAAGGCGCTGGACGAGCTTAAAACGTCGGGTGTAATTTCCGCCTATGGGCTCGGCGTCAACGAGGTGCAGATCTGCCTCGACGTGCTGCGCGAAGCACCGCTCGACTGCATCCTGCTGGCCAGCCGCTATTCGCTGCTCGACCGCTCGGCTGAAGCCGAGTTGCTGCCGCTGTGTCGTGAGCGACAGACTTCGCTGATCATCGGCGGCGTCTTCAACTCCGGCATCCTGGCGACCGGACCGGTGCACGGTGCGCATTTCGACTATCTGCCGGCGACGCAGGACATACTCGAGCGTGTAGGCGCGATGGAGAAAATCGCTGATGAGGGCGGATATCCGCTGGCGGCGGCTGCATTGCAGTTTCCGCTGCAGGAGCCTGTCGTGGCCAGCGTGCTGACCGGAACGGCCAAGCCCGCCAACCTGACGCGCAACCTCGACCTGTTCGACGTCCAGGTGCCGCAAGCGGAATTCGCCCGCTACGCACCCTACACCATCGTGCAGGAGCTCGGCTGACGAAACGCCACGTTCACGCGGCTCTCAAGAAAGAATGAATATTCCATATTGACTAGACAGTGGAATTAATATTCCATGACGATCAAGGAGGCCCGGGAGCGTCTGGGCGTGGCACTGAGGATCGGCAGGAAGGTTTCCCCGCCAAGCCATGCGCAGGCCGATATGAAACACCGCTTGCGTCGGCCGGACCGATGCACTATCAAAAAGCGGCAACTGTTTTTTATTGATAAAGGTCTGTTTGGGCCGCGCCTATCCAAATGGAGCTTCCGCAACCTTCACCGGGCGATCTAGGGAGGATTCCTAATGAAATTCGTGACCAGCATTCTCAACCGCCGCTCACTGATGGCACTTGCTGCCGCCTCGATGCTTGCCGGCACGCTGCACACGGCGCCGGCTTCGGCGGCGGACGTGACCATTCCGATCATCGTCAAGGACACCACGTCCTTCTACTGGCAGATCGTCCTGGCCGGCGCCCGCAAGGCCGGCAAGGATCTCGGCGTCAACGTACCCGAACTCGGCGCCCAGGCTGAAACCGACGTCAACGGCCAGGTTTCGATCCTCGAGAATGCCGTCGCCGGCAACCCGGCCGCGATCGTCATCGCGCCGACCGAATTCAAGGCGCTCGGCAAGCCGATCGATGAAGCAGCCAGCAAGGTCAAGGTCATCGGCATCGACTCCGGCGCCGATTCCAAGGCCTTCACCTCGTTCCTGACCACCGACAATGTGCAGGGCGGACGCGTCGCCGCTGACGGTCTTGCAGCAGCCATCGGCGAAGCCAATGGCGGCAAGATCGAGGGCGACGTCGCCCTGATCACCAACGCACCGGGCGCCGGTTCGCTGGAGCAGCGCAAGCAGGGCTTCACCGAGCAGCTGGCCGCGAAATATCCGGGGCTCAAGCTCGTCGCCGACAAATATGCCGACGGGCAGGCAACGACTGGTCTCAACATCGCCACCGACCTGATCACCGCCAACCCGAACCTCAAGGGCATCTTCGCGTCCAACCTGATCATGGCGCAGGGCGTCGGTCAGGCTGTCGCCGAGAACAACCTTGGCGGCAAGCTGGCGCTGGTCGGCTTCGACAGCGACGAGAAGCTGATCAAGTTCCTCAATGACGGCGTCATTTCCGCGCTGGTCGTCCAGGATCCGTACCGGATGGGCTATGACGGCATCAAGACCGCGCTCGCCGCCTCGAAGGGCGAGAAGGTCGAGGCCAATGTCGACACAGGCGCCAACCTGGTGACCAAGGCAAACATGAAAGACCCCAAGATCGACGCCCTGCTCAACCCGAAGCTCTGAGCCCGTCAGGCAAAAATCGTTTCCGGGGCCTCGCGCCCCGGAAACATTCGATACCGGCTTGAATATCCACCGGCTTGAATTACCTCGACGATGCGGCTTGACTGCATCGCGACGTGCCAATCGTAAGGCCAATCTGGGAGGATTGTCATGACGCCCACGGCGCAGGAACTGCACCCGGCCCCAACGCTAGCGCCCGGCAGGACGATCCTCGAACTGCACGGGCTGGAAAAGCGCTATCCCGGCACGCATGCGCTGAAGCCCGTTCACCTTGCCTTCAAGGCAGGTGAGATCCACGCCATCGTCGGCGAGAACGGCGCAGGCAAATCCACCTTGATCAAGCTTCTGACCGGCGTCATGCCGCGCACCTCCGGCGATGTCATCTGGGAGGGCAAGCCGGCAGCGCTGGCAACCCCGCACGAGGCAATGGCGCTGGGCATCAACGCCGTGCATCAGGAGGTCGTGCTCTGTCGCCATCTCACCGTCGCCGCCAACATGTTCCTCGGCGAGGAGAACTCGCGCTTCGGCATCCTGCAGCAGCGCGCCATGGTCAAGGAAGCGCAGAAGATCATCGACGGTCTCGGCTTCGACCTGCCGGCGCATGTCATGCTGGGTGACCTCACCATCGGCCAGCAGCAGCTGATCGCCGCCGCCCGCGCCACCGTGCGCGGCACCAAGTTCCTGATTTTCGACGAGCCGACCGCCTATCTCACCCGCAAGGAAGCTGACCAGCTGTTCACGCTGATCCGCAGGCTCAAGGGCGAAGGCGTCACCATCATCTACATCAGCCATCGCATGGAAGAGGTGTTCGAACTCGCCGATCGCGTCTCGGTGCTGCGCGACGGCACGCTGGTCGGCACCCGCAACATTGCCGAGACCAATGACGCCGAGCTGGTCAAGATGATGATCAACCGCTCGATCGAGCAAGTCTACCACAAGGAGCATTTCACCCCCGGTGCCGTGATCGTCGAAACCAGAAACCTGTCGGGCAAGGGCTTCGAAGACGTCTCGATGTCGGTGCGCGCCGGCGAGATCGTCGGGCTCTATGGCCTGATCGGCGCCGGGCGGAGCGAGTTCGTCACCACGCTCTATGGCCGCCACAAGAAGTCGGCCGGACAGGTCCTTTGGCAAGGCAAGCCGGTCCACATCAATTCCGAGCACGACGCGATCAAGCTCGGCATGGCGCTGGCGCCGGAAAGCCGCCGCGACCAGGGCCTGTGCCTGAACCTGCCGGTCGGCCTCAACCTCAACCTGCCGATCTACAAGCGCATCTCCAACAACCTGCTGATTGCGAACACGAAGGAAAAGGCTGAAGCCGATCGCCAGATCGCCGGCCTCCGCATCAAAACGCCAACACGCGGCGCCCTGGCCTCCAGCCTGTCCGGCGGCAACCAGCAGAAGATCGTTATCGGCAAATGGCTGGCGCACGGCGCTAAGCTGTTCATCTTCGACGAGCCTACGGTCGGCGTCGATGTCGGCACCAAGGCCGAGATCTACCGCCTGTTCGGGGAACTGTTGTCCAAGGGCGCCGGCATCATCCTGATCTCGTCCTATCTGCCCGAGGTTTACGAGCTCGCCGATACGCTGCACGTGTTCCGGCGCGGCAAACTGGTCGCCAGCCATGGCTTTCGCGCCGCTAGCCACGAAGACGTGCTGACGCAGGCGATCGGCTGACAAAACAAGAAACGGGAGGAACCATGAGCATCGAAACCGTCGCGATCGAAAAACCGAAACGGAACTACAACGTCCTGTTCGGGCTGACGCTTCTGGCGTTGCTGGTTCTGCTCTGGATCGTGCTGTCGGTGGCGACGCCGAGCTTCGCCTCCTCCAACAACATCGCCAATCTTTTGCGGCAGGGCTCGATGATCGCCATCATGGCGGTCGGCCAGACCTTCGTCATCATCACCGGCGGCATCGACCTCTCGGTCGGCGCCGTGGTCGGCTTCGCCACCGTCATTGTCGCCATGATGATCAATGCCGGCTTCCCGATCTGGGTCGCCATTCTGGTGACGCTGCTGGTCGGCGTTGCCATCGGCCTGTTCCATGGCTTCGGCATCGTCAAGATGGGCCTGCCGCCCTTCATCATCACGCTGGCGACGCTGACCTCGTTGCGCGGCATCGGCCTGTTGATGACCAACGGCAATTCGATCAACATCAACAGCGACAGCTTCACCGCGTTCTCGCGTAGTTCCTTTGTCGGCATCCCCAATCTGTTCTGGATGGTGATCCTGGTCGGTATCCCGGCCTACATCTTCCTGCACCACAGCCGCTGGGGCCGCTATCTCTTCTCCGTGGGATCCAATGCCGAGGCTTCGCGCCTCTCGGGCGTCAATGTCCAGCGCACCATCTACATGGCCTACACGCTGTCGGGCCTATGCGCGGCCTTCGTCGGCGTGCTGCTGGCGGCGCGCATCGGCATCGGCAACCCGACCCAGGCCGAAGGTTGGGAGTTGCAGGCGATCGCCTCATCGGTGATCGGCGGCACTTCGCTATTCGGCGCCGTCGGCTCGGTGCATGGCCCGCTGCTCGGCGCCTTCATCCTGGCCACCATCAACAACGGTGCCAATCTGCTCAACGTCAACTCGTTCTGGCAGCGCATCATCACCGGCGCGTTGATCATCATCATCGTCTATTTCGACGGCCTGCGCCGTCGCGGCAAGTAATCCTCCCTGACCTTCCGTGTCGGTCCGCTCAACAACGGACCGGCGCCTTTTTGAACACTGGAATTGCCGAATGAAAGCTGTTGTCTGCCGCTCGCCCGGCGAGCTTGTCCTGGAAGACCGGCCGGCGCCAGGAGCGCCGCCTGCCGGCTGGGCGCTGGTCGCCGTCAGCCATGTCGGCATCTGCGGCACCGACTACCACATCTTCGAAGGCAAGCACCCGTTCCTCGCCTATCCCCGCATCATGGGCCACGAAGTGTCGGGCACCGTCGTCGAGACCGGCGAAGATGTCGATCTTGCCGTGGGCGAGCCCGTCATCATCAATCCCTATCTCGCTTGCGGAAAATGCATCGCCTGCCGGCACGGCAAGCCGAATTGCTGCGTCAGGATCGAAGTGCTTGGCGTCCATCGCGACGGCGCCATGGCCGAGCAGATCCTGGTGCCGGCGCAGAATCTTTATCCAGCAAACGGCTTGTCGCTGGCCGATGCGGCGGCGGTGGAATTCCTCGCCATCGGCGCGCATGCCGTGCGGCGTGCCCGCGCCGAACCAGGCGCCCGCACGCTGGTCATCGGCGCCGGGCCGATCGGCCTTGGCGCAGCGCTGTTTGCCCGCATCGCCGGGCTCGATGTCAGCCTGCTCGACATGAGCACGGAGCGGCTGGATTTTGCAAAAGGCGAACTCGGCTTCGCCACGCTCGACGGTTCACAACAAGCGGCAGCCGAACTGGTGCGCGAGGCAACCGGCGGCGAAGGGTTCGACGTCGTCTTCGACGCCACCGGCAACACCGCCTCGGTGCAGTCGGCCTTCGCCCATGTCGCGCATGGTGGCACGCTCGTGCTGGTCAGCGTCGTCAAGGACGACATCGTCTTTTCCGATCCGGAATTCCACAAGCGCGAAATGACATTGATCGGCAGCCGCAACGCGCTGAAAGTCGATTTCGACCACGTCGCCGCCTCGATACGCAACGGCGCCGTGCCTCTGGCAAAACTCGTCACCCACCGCACCACGCTGGCCGGCACGCCGGATGATCTCGCCCGCTGGGCGCATGAGAAATCGGGGTTGATCAAGGCTGTGATCGAGGTGGGGTAAGACATCCGAAAAATTTGGTGGAGCGATAAGTGCCGAGTTAAGGCAGATCGCATACCTCGGCGATTTGCGAAAAGGCCCGTCGCTTCCTCATCCACGGGCGGAGCAAGGAGCGAAGCGACGCGGCGCAGACCCGAGGATTCATTCGGTGACGTCTGCGCTAGAATCCAGCGGTGCAAAAAGAGGCGTCCATTCGCATCTCCTACCTGCACCGCTGCGGCGCGCGACAGTCGCGGCATGGGTCCTCGGGTCTCCGCGTCCGCTGCGCTCCCGCTCCGCCGTGGATGAGTAAGTGAGCGGCTAAGCCGCCCGCTTCCACCCATCCCTGATATGCTTGTACCCCTCGCGATAAACCGCCTCCGGCGTCTCGGAAAAATCCCGCCACACCTTGGTCGCCGCCGCCAGATCCTTCAGCGATCTGCCAAACGCCTCGATCGTCAGCCAGTCGTCATAGCCGCTCTTGCGGATGGCCGCGAAAGTCTCTTTCCACGGAATGTTCCCGCGCCCCGGCACGCCGCGATCGTTCTCCGAAATGTGGATGTGCACGACATTCCGCCGGTGCTTCATGTAGGCGCCGATCGGGTCGGCCTCCTCGATATTGGCGTGGAAGGTGTCGTACATCGCTTTGATGTGCGGCCGGTCGATGGCGTCGACGTGCTCGGACAGATCGGCCATCGTGTTCAGCAGATAGCACTCGAAACGGTTGAGCGCCTCCAACCCGATGGTAACGTTCCGCTTGCCGGCATGATCGCCAATGGCGCGCTGCGACGCGATCGACCGCTTCTTCTCGGCCGCCGTCGGCCCGCTGCCGGAGAAGGCGCCGAGCGTCGAATGCAGCGGCCCGCTCAGCGTACTCGCGCCGAGCGCCTGGGCGCAATCGATCGCCCATTTCATGTAGTCGATGCCGGCCTTGCGGGTCGCGGCATCCGGCGAAATCAGATTCATCGCCGGGTCGCCCATCGCCGTAACAGCCGTGCGCTCCAACCCGATGCGGTCGAGCAAATCGCCAAGCTTCTTGTAGTCTTCTGGCGTGCCTGAGAAGATCGGTATCTCGACGCCGTCGAAGCCGGTCGCCTTGATGTCGCGCAGCAACGGCTCGTGTTTTTTAGACACGGAAGTCGTCCACAAAAACATACACATGCCGATTTTCATCGACAGCCCCTCCCCATTTGACGACGCTCGCTGGTTTCTTTCGCACCTCGCACCATGCGCCCTCATTCGGCCGCTTCGCGGCCACCTTCTCCCCGAAGGGAGAAGAGACTTGGCGCCGGCGCTCCCTAAAGTTTCGTCCACGCCCCGTTCTTCTTCGATGACTTCACGCAGGCCTCGATGAACGCCATACCTTCGACGCCGTCCTGGATGGTCGGGAACACCACGTCCTTGCCCGGCTTGCCGCCCTTCTTGCGTGCCGCGCGGATCGCCCGCGCCGCCTCCTGGTAGATGTTGGCGAAGCCTTCGAGATAGCCTTCCGGATGGCCAGACGGAACGCGGCTGACGCGTCCCGCAACTGGCAGCGCGCCGGCGCCGTTGCGGGTGAGCAACTGCTTGGGCTGGCCGAACGGCGTGTACCAGAGATAGTTCGGATCGGCCTGCACCCATTCCAGCCCGCCTTTAGAGCCATAGATGCGCAGCTTCAGCCCGTTCTCGTGGCCCGGCGCCACCTGGCTCGCCCAAATCATGCCCTTGGCCGGATGCACCTTGCCGACCGGCTTGAAGCGCAGCATGACATTGACATTGTCATCGAGCAGCCTACCCGGGACGAAGGCATCGAGATCGGCCGACAGGGAATCGAGCTCCAGCCCGGAGACGAAGCGCGCCAGATTGTAGGCGTGCGTGCCGATGTCGCCGAGCGCGCCGCCCGCGCCCGCCTGCTTGGGGTCGGAGCGCCACGCCGCCTGCTTCTGGCCGGTGGCGGCAAGATCTTCGGTCAGCCAGTCCTGCGGGTACTCGGATTGCACGATGCGGATGTCGCCAAGCTGCCCCTTGGCCACCATCTCGCGCGCCTGCCGGATCATCGGATAGGCAGTGTAATTGTGCGTCAGCACGAACACCTTGCCGGTCTTTTCAACCACGGCCGCGAGCTTCTTGGCCTCGGCCAAAGTCGTCGCCAGCGGCTTGTCGCAGATGACGTGGATGCCCGCCTCGAGGAAGACCTTGGCCGCCGGCACGTGCACATTGTTGGGGGTGACGATCGCCACCGCCTCGATGCCGTCCGGGCGCTTGGCCTCGGCCTTGGCCATCTCGGCATAGGAGGCGTAGCTGCGCGCCGGGTCGAGACCGAGTTCGGCGGCGGAAGCCTTGGCGCGCTCGGGATTGGCCGACAGGGCGCCGGCCACCAGCACGAAGTCATTGTCCATGCGGGCCGCGATCCGGTGCACCGCGCCGATGAAGGCGCCTTGGCCGCCGCCGACCATACCATAGCGGATCGGGCCGCCCCCCGCTTCCGACTTCGATGCGCCGACCATGTCTTTCTCCTGCTTGTCTCAAATACCCATCATGGCGCGCAGCATCTTCTTGTCGGTGGCGCCGCCGGCGAAATCATCAAAGGCCTTTTCCGTCACCCGGATAATGTGGTGCTGGATGAAGGGCGCGCCTTCGGCCGCGCCGTCCTCCGGATGCTTGAGGCAACACTCCCATTCCAGCACCGCCCAGGAATCGTAGCCATACTGGGTAAGCTTGGAGAAGATGCCGCCGAAATCGACCTGCCCGTCGCCAAGCGAGCGGAAGCGGCCGGCGCGATTGGTCCAGCTCTGATAGCCGGAATAGACGCCTTGCCGCCCCGTCGGATTGAACTCGGCATCCTTGGCATGGAAGGCCTTGATCCGCTCGTGATAGATGTCGATGAATTCGAGATAGTCGAGCTGCTGCAAAAGGAAATGCGACGGGTCGTAGTTGATGTTGCAGCGCTTGTGACCGCCAACCGCATCTAGGAACATCTCGAAGGTTGCGCCGTCGAAGATGTCCTCGCCAGGATGGATCTCGTAGCCGACATCGACGCCGTTTTCGTCATAGACGTCCAGGATCGGCTTCCAGCGTGTGCCGAGCTCGGCGAAGGCCTCCTCGATCAGCCCGGCCGGCCGCTGTGGCCAGGGATAGAGGTACGGGAAAGCTAGGGCGCCGGAAAACGTCACCGAGGCTTTCAGGCCAAGATTCTTCGAGGCCTTGGCGCCGAACTCCATCTGTTCGACCGCCCATTTCTGCCTGGCCTTGGGGTTGTTGTGCACCGCAGGCGGTGCAAAGCCGTCGAACTGGGTATCATAGGCCGGGTGCACCGCCACCAGCTGCCCTTGAAGATGCGTCGACAGTTCGGTGATCTCGACGCCGGCATCCGCGCAGATGCCTTTCACCTCGTCGCAATAGGTCTTGGAAGATGCCGCCTTCTTGAGGTCGAACAGGCGTGCATCCCAGGTCGGGATCTGCACGCCCTTGTAACCGAGACCGGCCGCCCATTTGGTGATCGAGGCCAGCGAGTTGAACGGCGCGGTATCCCCCGCGAACTGCGCCAGAAACAGCCCCGGACCCTTCATTGTCGACGGCATCGGCATCCTCCCAATTCATTTTTCCAAGGACCAAGCATAGCGTCTGATGAAAGCAGGGCCAGCCTCTTTGGTCTCTCGTGATGTGCATTCTCGTATCGGCATTCTGGTATTACCAAATACTGGAAATGGGTCAAGCCATTTGACTCACGCGCAAAGCTGCCGGGGCATTCCATTTTTGGCGATATATACCAGCATAATCAATACGGTACACAGATGCCGATATCGCATCGCGGCGGTTCTTGCCGCGCGACAAAAATTGCTGTAGACCTCCATTAGGGCCCAATTGGTCGAACCAGTTGCGCAAAAACGCTGGAGCGCCTTGGGGAGGAAACACGCGACGCGCCTTGTGGGGCGCAACGCAGGCGAACTGGCACAGACGAATTCTGGGAAGGATAGACCATGCATCTTTCGACGCACAACTGGATGCGCGCGGAACCGTTGGAGGTGACGCTGAAGCGCATCAAGAAATTCGGCTACGAGTCGATCGAGATTTCCGGCGAGCCCGAGCAATACAAGACCAAGGAGACCCGCGCGCTGCTGAAAGAATACGGCATCCGCTGCTGGGGGTCGGTGACGCTGATGCTGGGCGAACGCAACCTTGCCGCCAGGGACCAGGGCCAGCGCGAACGCTCGGTGCAGTACGTCAAGGACGTGCTGACCATGGTCAGCGAACTTGATGGCGAGATCATAACGCTGGTGCCCGCGACCGTCGGCAAAGTGGTGCCGGACGGCACCGAGGAAGAGGAATGGAAGTGGGTGGTCGACGCCACCCGCGAATGCTTCACCCATGCCAAGAAGGTCGGCGTCAAGATCGCGGTCGAGCCGCTCAACCGCTTCGAGACCTATCTGTTCAACCGCGGCGCGCAGGCGATGGCCCTGGCCGATGCGGTCAGCCCCGAATGCGGCGTCTGCCTCGACGCCTATCACATCCATATGGAAGAATTTAACGTCCATGACGCGATCCGTCAGGTCGGCAAACGGCTGTTCGACTTCCACGTCGCCGACAACAACCGCTTTGCCGCCGGCCTTGGCCAGATCGATTGGCCACGGATCGTGCAGACGCTGAAGGAAGTCGGCTATGACGGCGCGCTGACCAACGAATTCGTCGCGCCCGTCGACCGCACACCCGCCGCGCCCTATCCCGACATGGTCGACCGGAATCCGGTCGACATTTCTCCCGAACAGCTGAAGTTCATCCAGGATCACGGCTCCAGCGTGCTGACGGAGAAATTCTACACCGACCAGATGCGCATCACGGCCGAAACGCTGCTGCCGCTGATCAAGTAGCCGATCGGGATGCGCATCACAACGGTCCAGGCGTGGTGGGTCCGCGTGCCGATTGAGGCCGCGAAGCAGCACCGCAGCGACTTTGGCCAGGTGACGACGTTCGACGCCGCCATCCTGCGCATTGAGACTGACGACGGGCTGATCGGCTGGGGCGAGGGCAAGAACGCCGCCGGCAGCGCCGGCAGCTATGGTGCGCTGGTCTACATGCTAAATCAGGAGGTCGGGCCGCAGCTGATCGGCCGCGACCCCGCCGACATCGGCTTGATCTGGGAGATGCTCTACAACGGCGTGCGCCATGACAGTGCCGCGCGCGCCGGCCATGCCATGCCGCAGCTGGCGCGGCGCGGCATGAGCATAGCGGCAATCAGCGCCGTCGATATCGCGCTCTGGGATATTCTGGGCAAGTCGTTGGGACAGCCGGTGTGGCGGCTCATCGGCGGCCGCAAGCTCGACCGCATGCCGGCCTACGCCTCCGGCGGCTGGGCTGCCGCCGACGCTATCGGCGAGCAGCTCAAATCCTACATCGCCAAAGGCGGCTTCAAGGCGCTGAAGATGCGCGTCGGCGCGATGGACGGCGCCCCGCACATTTCCGCCGCCCGCGTCCGCGCCGCACGGCAGGCGCTCGGTCCTGACGTCGAGTTGATGGTCGACGCGCATGGCACCTATACGGTGGCCGAGGCCAAGCGCTTCATCAGCTTGGCCAGCGATCTCGACCTCGCCTGGTTCGAGGAGCCTGTTATCGCCGACGACAAGGCTGGTATGGCCGAGGTGCGCGCCTCGGGCTCGATCCCGATCGCCACCGGCGAAAGCGAAGCGACGCGCTACGCCTTCCGCGATCTCGCGGTGCTGAAATCCGCCGACATCTTCCAGCCGGATCCGGCCTTTTGCGGCGGTATCAGCGAGGCGATGAAGATCGGCACCATCGCCAGTGCCTTCAATCTGCGCTTTGCCCCGCATCTGTGGGCCGGCGCGCCATGCTTCTTCGCCGGCCTGCATGTTTGTGCGGCCTCGCCTGCCAGTTTTACCGTTGAATATTCGCTCGGCGCCAACCCGATGATCCACGATCTTATCGAAGAGACTGTCGAAGCAAGGGACGGTATGATAGCGATCCCTGAAAAGCCGGGTCTGGGATTCACCATTTCGGAGCGGTTCCTGGAGGCGCACGCGCAACGCGGTTGACGATGAAAGAAAAGAACCTTCTCGCCGAGCTCGCCGCCTATCTCTTCGCCCATTCGGACAAGGAGACCGGCCGCACGCCTTCGGAGCGCGAACTGGCGGAGCATTTCGTCGTCAGCCGCGGCCAGATCCGCGAAGCGCTGGCCATTTTGGAGGCCATGCGCATCGTCGAGCGCCGCGCCAAATCCGGCATCTATGTCGACACCAGGCAGGCCAGTGTAGAAGCCTTGGCTCTTTTCGCCCGCGCGGGCCTGCCGCTCGATCCGGTGCAGATCTACGAGACCGTCGAACTGCGCAAGATCCACGAGATCAAGGCCGCCGAACTTGCCTGTTCGCGTGCCACCGAAGAGAATTTCGAACGCCTGCGGGAGATCCTGAAAGCCTCGGAGGAATGCATCGCCGCCGGCGAAGGCCTCGCCAAGGAAGACCGCGAATTCCACCTCGAAATCGTGCGGGCGACCAAGAACGGCGTCTTCCACAATATCTGCAGTGTCTATTACCTGATGGGCGAGCAGCGGCTGCCGATCTACTTCAACGATCCCGAGCGCTCAGTGCGCTCGCATGCCGAGCATATCCAGATCTACGAGGCGCTGCTGCGTCGCGACGGCAATCTCGCTCAGGCGCTGATGAGCGCCCACCTGCAAGGCGCGGAAAGCTACTGGAAGGGGATCATCGAGGGCCGGGAGGCGCAAACGCAAAGCCTGGCACTTGAGAAGGTCTAGTGCAATTCCAGGAAAGGTGTGAAACGGTTTTTCTGGGAAAAGCGCGCGGCGCTTTCCTTTGAGAATTGCGACTAGCGAGAGCCCCATGCCCAGAATTCTGTCGACGCACACGCTGCATCCGCGTGCCTCCGCAATGCTGGCGGGCGCCGGTGAACTCGTCGTCGCCTCAGCCCTCGATGCGGCAACGCTGACCGCCGAGGCGAAGCATGCCGACGTCATCATCGTTCGCGCACCGCTGCCGCCGTCGCTGTTCGAAAACGCCACGAAACTCAGAGCAGCGGTCCGCCACGGCGCCGGGCTCGACATGGTGCCGATGGAGGCCGCGGCCGCGGCCGGCGTGCTGGTCGCCAACGTGCCGGCGGTCAATGCGCGTTCGGTCGCTGAATATGTGATGTTCGCGGCCCTTGCCCTGCTTCGGCGCTTCCGTTCGGTCGACCGCGACTTGCGCGCCAAGGGCTGGAATGCCGGCCGCGACCACGCCAGCCATGCCAGCGAGCTTGCCGGCAAGACCATCGGCATCATCGGCTTCGGCGCCATCGGTCAGGCGGTCGCCCATATCGCCGCGCACGGCTTCGGCCTCGACGTCGTGGCGACGACCCGCAGCATGCAGCCGGCACCCGACAGGATCGGCTTCCTGTCGATCGATGCGCTGATCGAACAGAGCGACATCATCGTGCTCTGCTGCCCGCTGACGCCGGAAACGCGCGGCCTGATCAGCCGCGAACGCATTGCCCGCATGAAGCCGCACGCGCTTTTGGTCAACATTTCGCGCGGACCGGTGATCGATGACGAGGCGCTGATCGAGGCCTTGCGCAAGGACCGCATCGGCGGCGCCGCACTCGACGTCTTTGCCACGCAGCCGCTGCCGGCAAACCATCCCTATTTCGGTTTCGACAATGTCATCGTCACCCCGCATATGGCGGGGATCACCGAGCAATCGATGATGCGCATGGGGGTGGGTGCTGCCGGCGAGACCTTGCTGGTGCTGGCCAACCGGCTGCCTGTCAATCTGCGCAATCCCGACGTGGTCGAGCATTACCGCAGACGGTTTCCTGCCGACTGACGTTTCTGCGAGCCGCCTCAATTTTCGCGGATTTGCCGTCGACCTTCGCCGACATGGTCAAGAGCGTCGTGAGAGTTCTTCTTCTGATTGCCGGTACAAGCGTGCCGCCAGCCGAGGCTCAGGCCGAAAGCAGCTACGTGCCTTGCGACAACGGCCTGCGCTGCGTGATGGCGCCCTGCCCTTCTACCAGCGCGCTCGACCTCGCCACCGGAAAGGTCGTCAAGGGTGTGTGGGTCGACATCGACGGCTTGCCGCAGCAGGACAAGGCGCTTGACCTTTCCGACAAGCTCTATGCCGGCAAGCTCGTTGTCACAGGAACAATCGAGAACCGGCCACACAGCTTCAACGGCAAGCAGCACGACGTGCCAACATTGGTCGCGACGGGCATCCTGCGCACCGCCAAGGACAGCGAACGCAAGCACTGCTCGTCGCGCTGACTATCACCGACCAAGCAGCCCTTCGACTTCAGCCGCGATGCGCAGCAAATGGTGGTCACGGCCATTGCGCGCCACCAGCATCAGCCCGGCCGGCAGCGTCATGCCGGGCATCGGCAGTGAGATCGCGCAGAGGTCGAACTGGTTGGCGACCTGGGTGTTGCGCAGCAGCAGACCTTCCGTGCGTTCACGCAGAGCCGTATCCTCGGCCATCGAAACGATAGTCGGCGCTGTCACCGGCGTGGTCGGCAGAGCCAGCACATCGACCGAACCCAACCGCTCGTCCATGGCTATGCACAGTGCCGCGCGACGACGCATTGCCCTGATATAAACCGGCGTCGGTATGGCCGCCGCCCGCGACAGCGGCCCGCTGACATGGGGATCGACCGGCACCGATGCGCCCGTCGCCAGCCAGTCGGCATGGATTTCAGCACCTTCCATGGCCGCGATCGAGCCGCGTTTGGTGGCCAGGCGCAGATCGGCAATGAGGTCGTCGATCGAAATGTCCGTGAGCCACGCGCCTGCCTGCTCGATCCCGGCAAGGCTGCGATCGAACGCGGCGGCAATCTCCGTTTCCGTGTCTTCGAAAAGCAGGCCGCGCGGAATGCCGACACGAAGCCCGGCAAGCGCTAACGGCAGGTGCAGTTGCGGCATCTGCTCGCCCGTCATCGCGGCGTCAGCCAGGGCACACGCAGCAACACTCAGCGCCAGCGGCCCGATCGAATCCAGCGTCGCAGAAAGGGGATAGGCACCAGTCAGCGGCACGCGCCGCGCCGTCGGCTTGAAACCGACGACGCCGTTCAGCGATGCCGGGATGCGCACCGAACCGCCGGTGTCGGAGCCGATGGAAATGTCGCTCGTCCCCTCGCCAACGGACACGGCGGCGCCCGACGACGAACCGCCCGGAATGCGGCTGGTGTCGGCGGCATTGCCCGGTGTGCCGTAGTGCATGTTGTCGCCGATGGCGGTGAAGGCGAATTCGGTCATGTTGGTCTTGCCGATGATGACGGCGCCGGCCTGGCGCAGACGGTTGACGACCGCAGCGTCGTGCCGACGGGGCGCGGTGTCCCTCAACATCAGCGAACCGGCCGTGGTCGATTCACCGGCGACATCGAACAGATCCTTGATCGAGATGATGGCGCCGTCGAGCGGCCCGAGCGATACGCCGGCCTTCTTGCGCGCATCGGTGGCCTCGGCCGCTGCGCGCGCCGCCTCGGCATAGAGTTTGGTGAACACCTTCTCGCCTGCCGCGCAATTGGCAAGACGTGACAGGATGATCTCGAGACGATCGCGGATTGATTGCATGTCGATGTCGGATTCCGTCAAGGTGGAGCGTCTTTAAGGCATATGGCCCGCTAGGTCAGCGGAAGGAATAACCCGGACAGCGTGCCTTTGCACCTGCAAGCGATAGGAAGAGACTGATGCTGTACAAAGGCAGCTGCCACTGCGGCAAGGTAGCGTTCGAATTCAAAGCCGAACTGACCGGCGCCGTGCGGTGCAATTGTTCGATGTGCAGGCGCAAGGGCGTGCTGTTATGCGCCATCCCGCATGACAGCCTGAAGGTGCTCGCATGGGGCGATGATCTCGGCACCTATACGTTCAACAATCACGTATTGGCGCATCGCTTCTGCCGGACCTGCGGCATCCATCCCTTCGCCGAGGATGTCAGTCAGGGCAACGAACGCAGCGCCTACGTCAACCTTAACTGCGTTGCGGATATTGACGCTGCCGGTCTGTCGATTTTCGACTTCGATGGCCGCTCGGTCTAAGCTTACCGGTAACCCGCGGCATCGGCAGGTTTGCCGGCGTCCTGTACCTCCGGAACATAGCGCCAGGCGTCCGGGCGTGAGCCGTCGAGATCGGTAAAACCATAAATCTGCGCCAACCCACCGCTGGACAGCGACTGGCCGTTCCAGCGCGCACGATCCGGATCCGCCGCAAGCGACGCAACCGCGCGGCCGACAAAGCGCGGCGTTTCGGAAATGACGAAATGCGGCACGTTGGCGGTGGCGTCGCGCCAATTGTCTTCAGTGACGCCAAACGCCTCCAGCATCATTTCGGAACGAAGCCAGCCGGGCGTCAGCGACACCGAGGTGGCGCCATGCGCAGCAAGATCTTTGGCGTGTGCCCATGCCATGCGGTTCACCGCGACCTTGGCGAGATCGTAGAACGGCGACAGCCGATAGTGATCGGCATTGTACTCGGCGGTGCCGTCAGTGACCTCGACCAGCAGCCCGCCCGGCCGCTCGATCATCAGCGGCAGCGCATGATGCGCGGTGATCAGATGCGTGTCGATGCCGAGCCGCAACAGGCGCAGGCCGTTTTCCAGATTGTGGTCCCAGACCGGCTTATTCCACTCGAACAGCTTTTCGCCGCCCCAGACATCGTTGACCAGAATGTCGAGCCGACCCTGTTCGGCCCGGATGCGCTCGACCAGACTGCGCACATCATCAGTCACCATATGATCGACTTGCACGGCAATGCCCTTGCCGCCATGCGAAGAAACCAGCTCCGCCGTCTCCTCGATGGTTTCGGGCCGGGCATAGTCGGATTGCTGGCTGCGTGTGGTGCGCCCCGTGACATAGACGGTGGCGCCGGCGGCACCGAGCTCAACCGCGATTCCCCGCCCTGCGCCACGCGTGGCGCCGGCGACCAAAGCGACTTTTCCCTGCAATGTCATGGTACGCTCCCAAACGAAACAATGATTAATCCAGCTGGCCTTCGCCGCTCACATCAGATATAAATGATCATTCGGTTATATCTGGATGTCAAGATGACTCGACCAAAAACGCAATCCGACGAGCAGGTGCTGGAAGCCGCGCTGCGATTGATTCACGATCAAGGCCCCGAGGCGCTCACCTTTGAGCGGCTGGCAAAGGCCTGCGGCCTCTCGGGCGCGACACTGGTGCAGCGCTTTGGAAACAAGGCGCAGCTGAAGCAGCGCACCTTGCTCTGTGCCTGGGGCGGTCTCGACGACAAGACCAGGATGCTGACGGCCACGGTTGCCAAAACCCCGGCAGGCGCCATCGAGCTTCTGGTGGGACTATCGCAGGGCTATGGCGGCATCGAAGCCTATGCCGAAGGCCTGCTCGTGCTGCGCGAGGATCTGCGCGACCCCGTGCTCAGGGCGCGGGGCGCCGCCTGGAAAGCGTTCCTGAGCGAGGCCCTTGCGGCTTGCTTCGCCGGAACGCCCGACACCCCGCGCGACATCGGCCTGCTGATGGCATCGCATTGGCAGGGCTCACTGCTGTGGTGGAGTTTTGACCCGACGATCGAGGTGGCCACCTATGTCGAGGAAAGCCTCAAGTGCTTCGTTGCAGCCATCACCAAGACAGCGGCCCGAAAACCGTGATGGGCCGCTGCGCAAGCTGGGAGTGGATGTAGTCTAAATTAGCTGGCGTGCCGCAAGCTCACGCCGCTGCCCTTGTCGAACAGCACCACCTTGTCCTGATTCCAGGCAAAGCGCACCGGCTGCTCGATCTGGACATCGGTTCTGGCCGGCACCGTGGCGCGCAGCGTCGTGTCGCCGACCCGCAGAGTCAGGATCTTTTCCACGCCATGGTTCTCGACATCGTGGACGCGTGCCTCGACCGGCGCACCGCTTTCAAGATACACATCCTCAGGTCGAATACCGAAGACGAGCGGGCGACCGTCGGTCGCACCGCCCGCCTTGGCACCCCCAGAGAAAGGCAGTTCGAAATTCAGCGGCGCCATCACCGCGCGGCCGTTGACCAGCTTGCCATCGATCAGGTTCATCGGCGGCGAGCCGACGAAGCTGGCCACATAGGTATCGCGCGGATTGTTATAGATCTCGTGCGGCGTGCCGGTCTGGATGATGCGGCCATGGTTGAGCACGCCCACCTTGTCGCCCATCGACATCGCCTCGATCTGGTCGTGGGTGACGAACAGGAAGGTGGCGCCAAGCTGGATCTGCAGGTTCTTCAGTTCCGTGCGCAGCGCCTCGCGCAGTTTGGCGTCGAGCGCCGACAGCGGTTCGTCCATCAGGAACACGCGCGGCTTGCGCACGATGGCGCGCCCGATCGAGACGCGCTGCATTTCGCCGCCTGAAAGGCGGTCAGTCTTGCGGTCGAGCAGATGCTCGATCCGCAGTGTCTTGGCCGCCCGCGCAACACGGTCCTTGATCTCGGCATCCGGCAGCCGACGTATCTTCGGCTTCAGCGGGAATTCGAGATTTTCGCGCACCGTATAGCGCGGATAGAGCGAATATTGCTGAAGCACCAGCGCCACGTCGCGCTCGGCCGCACCCCAGTCGGCGACGTCGACGCCGTCGATGAACACCTGACCCTCGGTCGGCTTTTCCAGACCCGCGATCATGCGCAGCGTCGTCGTCTTGCCGGCGCCGGTCTCGCCGAGCAGCACGAAGAATTCGCCATCGGCGATCTCGAGATCGAGCCCGGTCAGTGCGGTGTGGTTGCCGAAGCTCTTGGAAATATTCTTGAGCTGGATATGAGCCATCAGAGCCTCACCTCAAGCGACTTGCCGCTTGCCGTGTCGAAGAAATGTGCCTGCGTCGGATCGATCCTGGCGAAGACCTTTTCGCCCGGGCCGCCGACGAAGCCGCTCTTGGTGCGCGCACGCAGCATCTTGGAGCCGACCTTGAGATCGACAATGTCGAACGAGCCGAGCGGCTCGACGATCTGTGTCTCGACCGGCACGAAACCCTCCGCCGCTTCATGGCGCACCAGCACGCCTTCCGGCCGGATGCCGAGCGCAAGCTGGCCGCCGGCATGGCCGTTGAGCTTGGACAAAAGCGTGCGCGGGAATTCGAAGCCGGCGGCAGCGCCACCGAGGGTGACCGAGGCCGCCGAAGCGGTCTCGGCGATCGCCGCGTCGGCGACGTTCATCACCGGGCTGCCGACGAACTGCGCCACGAACAGATTGGCCGGATGCGAATAGACCTCGTCGGGCGAACCGACCTGCTGCAGCACGCCCTCATGCATGATCACGATGCGGTCGGCGAGGCTCATCGCCTCGATCTGGTCGTGCGTGACATAGATGGTGGTCGAGCCCTGTTTGATGTGCAGCCGCTTGATCTCGGCCCTCATCTCTTCGCGCAGCTTGGCGTCGAGGGCGCCGATCGGCTCGTCCATCAGCATCGCCTTCGGCCGCCGCACCAGAGCCCGGCCGATGGCCACACGCTGCATGTCGCCGCCCGACAGCGCCGACGGCTTCTTGGCCAGCAGTTCCGTGATCTGCAGCGTCTTGGCGACCGAGCGCACCTCGCTATCGATCTCGGCCTTGCTCTTGCGCGTCGCGCGCAAGGGAAAAGCAATGTTCTCATAGACGCTCATATGCGGGTAGAGCGAGAACGACTGGAACACCATGGCGATGTCGCGGTCGGCGGCCTTGAGGTGTTGCACCGGCTTGCCGTCAATGAGGATGTCACCGCCGTCGATCGTCTCCAGCCCGGCAACCGCCCGCAATGTCGTCGTCTTGCCGCAACCCGATTGCCCGAGCAGCACGATGAACTCGTTGTCATCGATCTTGAGGTTGAGGTCCTTGATGACCTGGACGGCACCGAAGAATTTCTGGACGCCGCGAAGCTCAATCTGGGTCAATGCTCTGCTCCCGGATTGCGCACCTGGCCGGTACCGGCCTTCTCCGCCGGCGCGATCTTCGAGGTGATGTTGAAGCCGATCAGGCCGATCAGGATGATGGTCACGCCATAGCTGTGCAGCAGCAGGTTCCACGGCTGGCAAAGCGCAATGATGCCGAGCACCATCAGCACCTGAGACCCCGGTTCGAGATATTTCTGGTTGATGGCTCGAAAGCTCATTTGCGGATCGCTCCGAAGGACATGCCGCGCAGCAAATGGTTGCGGAGCAGGAAGGTGAAGATTGCGACCGGCAGCAGGAACAGGAAAGTTCCGGCGGCGATCACCGTCCAGTCCGGCAGGCCGGCGCCGACCTGGCTGGGAATGAAGGGGGGCGCCGTCTGGGCGCGGCGGTTGGTCATGATCAGCGCGAAGGCATACTCGTTCCACGCCGTGATGAAGCAGAAAACCGCGGTGGCGGCGATGCCGGTAGCGGCCTCCGGCAGCACGATCTTGAAGAAGGCTTCCATGCGGGTATAGCCGTCGACCAGCGCTGCCTCTTCATACTCCTTCGGAATCTCGTCCATGAACCCCTTCATCAGCCACACCGAGAAGGACAGGTTGAAGGCGGTGTAGAGGATGATCAGCCCGATATGGGAATCGTTGAGGCCGGCCGCCCGGTACATCAGGAACATCGGGATGGCGACCACCACCGGCGGCAGCATGCGCGTCGACAGGATGAAGAAGAGCAGATCCGCCTCCCCCTTCACCTTGAAGCGCGAGAAGCCGTAGGCGGTGAAGGTACCCATGCCGACAGCCAGCACCGTCGAGGTGATGGCAATGATCAGCGAGTTCATGAAGCGGCTCGGATAGCCGGACCATTGCACCTGGCCCTTGCCGTCGCGCACGATCTTTTCACCGCCGTCGAACACGACACGTTCCCACCAGGGTGCCGCCGCATACTCTTCCGGCGACGGCGGGTTGCGCATCTGCGAGCGCTTGGTGAACAGCTTGACGAACGGCGATATCTCGGGCTGGAACACCACCGTCGGCGGGATGGTCGTGGCAAGATTGCGCGGCTTGAACGCCGTCGAGGCGATCCAGTAGATCGGCGCCAGGAAGATGATCGTCACCAAAAGGACGGCGACGATGGCGACGCGATTGAAGCCTATTTCGGAAGAAGTGCGGACGGCGGCCATCTCAGCGCTCCTTCACCTTGTTGAGGTACTTGACGTAGATGTTGGTGATGGCCAGCACCATGACCAGCACGATGTAGGCGAGCGCGCAGGAGCGTCCGGTCTGCCATTCCTGGAACGCCATCTTGTACAGCCGGATAGAGATCAGCTCGGCCGTCGGCTGGCTGGTCAGGATATAGGCGAGGTCGAAGGTCTTGAACGCTTCCATGGTGCGGAAGATGACCGCGATCATCAGGATCGGCGCGACCAGCGGCAGCGTGATGCGGAAGAAGGTGTAGAACGGTCCGGCGCGGTCGATCGCCGCTGCTTCGTAGAGATGCTTCGGCACCGCTGAAAGACCGGCCAGCGACAACAGCATGACGAAGGGCGACCACATCCAGATGTCGGTCAGCGCAACCGCATAGAGCGCCATCTTGGGGTCGGCCAGCCACTCGAAATTGCCGAGGCCAAGCGCATAGTTGATGACCCCCCATGACGGATCATAGAGCAGTTTCCAGAACAGACCGACGACGGCCATCGACAGCATCATCGGCAGCAGCAGCAGCGTTGTGATGAGACCCTTGAGGGGAATATCCCGGTTGAGCAGCATGGCCACGCCGAAGCCGACGAGCAGCTGACCCGCGACCGAGATGATGACGTACTTCGCGGTGATGGCGAAGTTGGACCAGACATAGGGGTCGTTGAGCAGGTCGCGATAATTCTGCAGCCCGACGAAATTTGCCGGCGCGTTGGTCGACGCGCGGAAATCGGTGAAGGAATAGCCCAGCGAATAGATCAGCGGGAAAATATTGAAGACGATCAGGAACAGGATCGTCGGGATTATGAAGAGGTTGCGGATCGACATGTCGCTCAGACCGCGTGCAGCGGCCCGCGAAGAAGTGTCCAGCGTTGTGATCATCGTGGTCGCCAAGACCCTGCTCCCGTTTCGGAAAAAAGAACGGAGGAGGCACGGATGCCTCCTCCGCGACAAATGCTGCTTATTGGCCGCGGCCGTATTTCTTGAACGTCGCGTTCCAGTCGCCTGCGAGCGCGTCCAGCGTTTCCTTGGCGGTGCCTTCGCCGCCGATCATGTAGGGATAGACGCGCTGGTTGAGCTGCTGCAGCAGCTCGGCATATTCCGGCACCGCCCAGAAGTCCTTCACCTTGAACATGGTCTCGTAGAAGGCCTTGTTGTACGGCGTGGCGTTCTGGAACTCCTCCGACTTGAGCACGGCGGCGCTGCAGGTGTAGCCGCCGAGTGCCGCCCACTTCTTCTGGGTCTCGTCCTTGATGAACCATTCAAGGAACTTCGTCGCCTCTTCCTGCTTCTTGGAGTAGGAAACGATCGAGATGCCCTGACCGCCGAGTGCGGCGAACTGATCGCCGTTCGGGCCTGGAGGATTGGCGAAGAAGCCGGTGTTCTTGGCGTTCGGGTTCGACGCCTCGTTGATCAGCGAGGGGAAGAACGCGAAGTAGTTCATGCTCATCGCGGCCAGGTTTTCGGTGATCGCCTGATTGTCCTCCACGAAGAACGACTTGGCCCAGCCCGGAGGCGTGAACGTGTAGAGTTCCTTGTAGGCGTCGAGTGCGGCGATTGCCTTGTCGGAGTTGATGAAGCCGTCGACCTTGTAGGTCTTGTAGTCACCCAGTTCGCCGCCGAAGGAGAACAGCGCGTTTTCGAAGCCCATCGCCATCGCGTCATAGGAATTGTCGGTGTAGATGGCGATGCCGTATCGCTTCTGATCCGGCCGGTAGAAGAACTCCGCGATGTCGCGCAGCGCCTTGAAATCCTTCGGCACGTCGAGATCGTAGCCGTACTTGGCCTTGAAGGCTTCCTTTTCCTTCGGGTCCTCGAACCAGTCCTTGCGATAGGACCAGCCGACAGCGTCGCCTTCGAGCGGGATCGCCCAGTACTTGCTGCTGCCGCCCGGATACTCGGCGTAATATTTCACCGTTGCCGGCGCCATCACTTCGCCAAGCTTGTGCTTGTTGAAGAAGTCGGTCAGGTCGACATAGTGGCCGCCGGTCGAGCCGGCGCCGAGCCATTGCGAGTCGCCGACGACCATATCATAGGCGTCGCCATGGGCGTTGAACTCGGTGAAAGCCTTGGTCTGGAAGTCGGACCAGGGCGTGGTTTCCACCGTGATCTTGACGCCGGTTTCCTTCTCGTACTCGTTGCCGAGTTCCTGCAGATAATTGGCCGGATCCCATTCCGCCCAAAAGATGGTGAGCTCCTTGTCCTGCGCGTAGACGGACGTTCCGCAGGCAAGTACTAAGCCGATACCAGCAAGCAGGCTGGTCATTGTCTTGCGCATAATGATTTCCTCCCTTGTGCGCATTCTACCTTGTCATGCTAGCCGGCGGTGAAGCCGGCCTGGTAGTTCCTCCCGAGATCGCACCTTTCCGGTTCCAAGCCTCCTCGCTTTGCCGGAAACTGGATCGCAGCTCTCACTTTCGATCCGCTTTTTCTGTCCTGATCTGGTATTACCAATTTTGGATAGCCGTCAAGCTCTTTCTTGGACCACCACCGGACCTTGTATAACCGGATTCTTCTTGTATCCGACTGTTTTCCCTGAATTTTCCTACTCGTTGATATAGGAGAGCCTTGTTTCGGCACCGCCATCCCGGTTAACATCAATAGTGCGCATCCAAATCTGGTCGAACCAGATTGGCGCTATTTCGCCAACGCCTCTGGCCGGACCGCATCGGTTTCAGCCGTTGATTCCGCCACCGCGGCGCGCACAAGGGCGCCCGCCGCCCATTGCGCGACCGACCGCATGCCGCGGCTATCGAGCTCCCATATATCCTTCAGCACGATCAGCACTTCGACGCCGAACATCATCGACAGCGCCTGTGCCAGTCGCTTGAACTCGCGCGGCGGCAGCCGGCCCTTGAGCGGTGCGATGGCGTCCTTCAGCAGCTGGACGCGATGTCCGCGCGTGAATTGCGGCTCGCCGTCCAACGTGCCCGCCTGCCGCTGCGCCCATTGGTCGAGCGACAGTTTCAGCGCTGCCTTGAAAGTTGCCTCGAAAGCCTCGATGCGCGGCATGGCGGTGTCGAACAGTTCGGCGACGCGGCGCCCGGCATCGGTGGACGTCGATTGCCAGGTCAGGATCGGCCCAAGCCCCTCGTCGACCACCGCCTGCACCAGGGCTGCCTGGCTTGGGAAATAGCGATAGGCGGTGGCGCGCGACACTTGCGCCGCCTCCGCGACTTCGCTGACAGACGGGGTGACGCCCGCCTGCATCAGCCGCGTCGCCGTCTCCAGCATCAGCCGTTTTGTGCGGGCCCGCGGGCCGCGTTCGGCAGCCTCGTTGGCGTCGTCGTTCCCAGCGGCTTGTTGACGTGAGACTTCCATGTCAATACGATACGCGCGTCTCAAAAAATTGCAATGACCTTTGCCTACCGAAAGGCCGGCAAAGGGCGACAGGCGGCCCGGCGCCGGTCGGCCGGTGACGGGAGAAACGCGATGAAGCGCATCTACGTGGTGGGCACAGCCGACACCAAGGGCGAGGAACTTGCCTTCCTGGCCGATGCTATTGCCGCCACCGGCAGTTCGGTTGCCCGTGTCGACATCGGAACGCGCGGCGCCACCGTGCCGGTCGATATCCCGGCCAGCGAGGTCGCGGCGCATCATCCGGATGGAGCCAGTGGCGTGCTCGGCATCGTCGATCGCGGCACGGCGGTGGCCGGCATGAGCGCCGCCTTCACAAATTTCATTCCGTCGCGCGACGACATATCAGGCGTGATCGGCATTGGCGGCGGCGGCGGCACGTCGATCATCACTGCCGGCATGCGCGCGCTGCCGCTTGGGCTGCCCAAGATCATGGTCTCGACGCTCGCCTCCGGCGACACCGCGGCCTATGTCGACGTCTCCGACATCATCATGATGCCATCGGTCACCGATATGGCGGGACTGAACCGGCTGTCACGCGTCGTGCTGCACAATGCGGCGCAGGCAATCGCCGGCATGGCCGCCAGGCCGGCGCCAGTCGCCACTGGCAAGCCGGCACTCGGGCTCACCATGTTCGGCGTCACCACGCCTTGCGTGACCGCCATCGCGGATCAGTTGCGCGCCAACTACGACTGCATGGTCTTCCACGCCACCGGCACCGGCGGCCGCTCGATGGAGAAGCTCGCGGACTCGGGCCTGCTCGCCGGCGTCATCGACATCACCACGACGGAAGTCTGCGACCTGTTGTTCGGCGGCGTGCTGCCGGCGACGGAAGACCGCTTCGGCGCTATCGCCCGCACCAAGCTGCCCTATGTAGGCTCGGTCGGCGCGCTGGACATGGTCAATTTCTGGGCGCCGCCGACCATTCCCGAGAAGTTTAGGGGCCGGCTGTTCTACGAGCACAATCCCAACGTCACACTGATGCGCACCACGGTGGACGAATGCCGCGGTATAGGCGAGTGGATCGGCACCAGGCTCGCTCGCTGCGAGGGCCCTGTGCATTTCCTGATCCCCGAAAAAGGCGTCTCGGCACTCGACATCGAGGGCGGCGCCTTCTTCGACCCCGAAGCCGACGCCGTGCTGTTCGATGCCGTCGAGCGCACCATCAAGCCGAACGCCGCGCGCCGCGTCACACGCCTGCCGTTGCACATCAACGATCCGGAATTTGCCAAAGCCGCAACCGCGGCCTTCCTCGACATCGCCAGATAGTGAGAGCCAACAAATGCCCGCAATACCGCGCAAAGACATATTGAAGAAGTTCAAGGCGATGATCGCCGACGGCGTGCCCATCGTCGGGGGCGGCGCCGGCACCGGCCTGTCGGCCAAGGCCGAGGAAGCCGGCGGCATCGACCTCATCATCATCTACAATTCCGGCCGCTACCGCATGGCCGGGCGCGGCTCGGCTGCCGGCCTGCTCGCCTATGGCAACGCCAACGAGATCGTCAAGGAAATGGCCTACGAGGTGCTGCCGGTGGTCAAAAAGACGCCGGTGCTGGCCGGTGTCAACGGCACCGATCCCTTCGTCATCATGCCGCTGCTGCTTGCCGAGCTGAAGACGATGGGCTTTTCCGGCGTGCAGAATTTCCCGACCATCGGCCTGTTCGATGGCAGCATGCGCCAGAGTTTTGAGGAAACCGGCATGGGCTTCGGGCTGGAGGTCGACATGATCGCCGAGGCGCACAAGCTCGATCTTCTGACCACGCCCTATGTCTTCAACCCCGACGAGGCGCGCGCCATGACAAAAGCCGGCGCCGACATCGTCGTTGCCCATATGGGGGTGACGACCGGCGGCTCGATCGGAGCCACGTCGGCCAAGTCGCTCGACGACTGCGTGGTCGAGATCGACGCCATCGCCAACGCGGCGCGCTCGGTGCGCAAGGATGTCATCCTGCTTTGCCATGGCGGGCCAATCTCGATGCCGGATGATGCCCGCTACATCCTCGACCGCTGCAAGGGCCTGCATGGCTTTTATGGCGCGAGTTCGATGGAACGGCTGCCGGCTGAAGCCGCGATCGCCAGGCAGACGGCGGATTTCAAGGCCGTCACGCTGCACGACCAGAAGAAAAAGAAGGGATGAGATCATGACCGACAAGAGCAAGGTGTTCGTATACCCGAAGGACGTGAGCGCCTTCGGCTTTGACTGGGGCAAGCTGTCGCTGACAGTCGCGCCGGAAGTAAATGGCGCGACGCGCTTTTCCGGCGGCGTCGTCGACCTGCCGTCAGGCAAGGGCCACACGCGCCACAACCATCCCGGCGCGGAAGAGATCATCTTCATCATCTCAGGCAATGGCGAGCAGATGGTGGAGGACGAGGAGGGCAATCCGGTCGTCGCCAAGGTCGGCCCCGGCTGCACCATCTATGTGCCGGAAAGCCGTTTCCATTCGACACTGAACACGGGCGATGGGCCGATGCAGCTCTTCGTCGTCTATTCGCCGGCCGGACCCGAACTGGTGCTGCGGGAGTTGCCGGATTTCAGGTTGATCCCGGCGGGGAAGTAATCGCGAAAGGCCCCCTTCATCCGGCCGCTTCGCGGCCACTTTCTCCCCGAGGGGGAGAAGAGGCAGAAGCCAGCGCCGGCGCAAACTCCTCTCCCCTCGGGGAGAGGTCGGATAGCCCCGAATTGCCCTTCGCAATTCGGATGGCAATCCGGGTGAGGGGGTAGCGCCGAGCTAGGCTATCCCACCTCTATTCCACCCCCGTGCCCGATCCCCAAACATCACATACCCCGCATCCGTCACCGCCAGCGTATCCTCCAGCTTGATGAACCCCCGCGTCGGGTGAAGCATGGTCGTCTCCACCGACAGCACCATGTTCGTCTCCAGCGGCTTGGCCGAATAAGTGCCTTCATAGGTGACCGGGTGGTTGGTCATCAGGAACGGCGCTTCATGGGTGATCAGGCCCATGCCATGGGCGAAGAAATCCGTATAGGGCGCGACCTTCGACGCCTTCAGCACGCCCTCCGCGTGCGAAATCATATCGCCGCCGATGGTGCCTGCCCTCACCTTCGAGAACGCCGCCTGCTGCACCGTCTCGACCTCGGCCAACAGATCTTCCAGCTCGGCATCCGGTTCGCCCAGAATGCCCATGCGGCAGAGATCGCCGATATAGCCGTGATAATTGCCGCCGGAATCGATCGACAGCACCTCGCCCTTTTTCCAAGCCTGCGGTGACGCCGCACGGTTGTGGCTGGAGCCCAGCGTCAGCAGGCAATATTCGAAATGCGCGCCGCGATTGGTCTCCTCGCGCCTGAGCTGCTCGATCATCTCGGCCTTGGTCGTGCCTTCGCGCGCCCACTGGATAGTCGCCAACATGGAATCGGTGATCAGCTCGGAGGCGATGCGCAGCTTCTCCAGCTCGGCGTCTGTCTTGATGGCGCGCATGCGCTCCAGCATGTCGGTCGCGTCGATCAGCTTCGCGTCCGGCAACGCCTTGCGGATCAGCGCATAGGCATCGGACGGCAGGAAGGCCGGCTCGATGCCGATGCGGGCGCCTGCCTTGCCGATCTTGCTGACATGCTCGACCGCAAGATTGGCGGCGTCGAGCGTACCCCAGCAGGCGGCATGCAGCGTCGGCGTCCAGAACGGGTTGTTCTGGTGCTCGGCGCCTTCCATGCGGTTGCCGATATAGGCGGCATGATCCGGCCCGCCCTTCTCATAGACGACGACAGGCAGATAGCGGCTGTGGCCAATCGCATCCATGGCGGCGAAGAAGATGAATTTGTAGCCACCGAGCAGATATTGCGTGTTGTGCTTGGACGTCGCCAGCAGCACATCGATGCCGGCTTCCTCCATCAGCCGGTCGACCCTTGCCTGGTCGAACGGGATATTGCTGACGGCATTCTTGCCCGGGGCAATGTTCATTGTTCTCTCCCTGATTTCCGTGGGATCGCCGGCCGCGCTGCGCCCGATTCCCTTGGCTGTCGGTCAAATCTGCATCATTGTCCACTCTGGTCCAGCCAGAAATAGGGTCAAATTGCTTCAGCGGGCGGTCGCCAAGTCGTCTTTGCTGCATATCAAGGCAATCTGGTCCTACCAGAATATCAGAATAAAAGGGCCACCTCTAAACTGGTCCAGCGGACGAAAATTTCAAAGCCAAGCAAGGATGCGCCAATTCCGTCTCTGGCGAAACCCTTGGCAAGGGCCATAATCGCCGCGAGGATGCTGGCGGGTGCCGCCAGCTTCGAGGGGTGCGCCCATCTGGTCGCGGAGAGGACGGAGTTCGGTCATGTCAGATATTTCCAGACGCACGCTGCTTGGCGGCTCAGCTTTGCTGCTGGCCTCCACCGCCCTGCCCACATTCAGCTGGGCGCAGACGCCGAAGAAAGGTGGCCGGCTGGTGCTCGCCGCCGATTCCGAGCCGCGCAATCTCAACCCGGCAATCGTCGCCTCCAACGGCGTTTTCTTCATCTCCAGCAAGATTGTCGAGACGCTGGCCGAAGCCTCGTTCGACGGCAAGGACGGGCTCGAGCCCCGCTTGGCGCTCTCCTGGGAAGGTGCTGCCGATGGGCTGTCGGTGACCTTCAAACTGCGCGACGGCGTCAAGTGGCATGACGGCGAGCCGTTCACCTCGGCCGACGTCGCCTTCTCCGCGCTGCAGATCTGGAAGCCGCTGCAAAATCTCGGCCGCACCGTGTTCAAGGATCTGGCCAGCGTCGACACCCCTGACGATCTGACCGCCGTCTTCAAATTCGCCAAGCCAACGCCGTTCCAGCTGATCCGCAACGCGCTGCCGGCGCTGTCAAGCGTGGTGCCGAAGCACATCTACGAGGTCGGCAAGATCGAGGACAACCCGGCCAACAATGCACCCATCGGCACCGGGCCGTTCAAGTTCGGCGAATACAAGGCCGGCCAGTATTACAAGCTGACCAGGAATGCGGATTACTGGGCCAAAGACGAGCCGTATCTCGACGAGATCATCTACCAGGTGCTACCCGACCGCACGTCGGCTGCAGCGGCGCTCGAGGCCGAAGAGATCCAGCTCGCCGCCTTCTCCGCCGTGCCCCTGGCCGACCTCGACCGCATCTCCAAGGTGCCGGGCCTGAAGGTGATCTCCAAGGGCTATGAGGGGCTGACCTATCAGCTCGTCGTCGAGATCAACCATCGCCGCAAGGAACTGGCCGACGTGAAGGTCCGCCAGGCGATCGCGCATGCCATCGACAAGGACTTCGTCGTCAAGACGGTGTTCCTCGGCTATGCCGCTGCCGCCACCGGCCCGGTGCCGAAGAACGATCCGCAATTCTACACTGCCGACGTGCCGATCTATCCATTCGACGTCGCCAAGGCCAACGCCTTGCTCGACGACGCGGGGTACAAGCGCGCCGATGACGGCAAGCGTTTTGCGCTGAAACTCCTGCCGGCACCCTATTTCAACGAGACCAAGCAGTTCGGCGACTATCTGCGCCAGGCGCTGGCGGCAATCGGCATCGACGCCGTGATCGTCAACAACGACTCGGCCGCGCACATCAAGGCCGTCTACACCGACCACGCCTTCGACCTCGCCGTCGGCCCGCCGGTGTTCCGCGGCGACCCGGCGATCTCGACCACCATCCTGGTGCAGAGCGGCATTCCCGACGGCGTGCCGTTCTCCAACCAGGGCGGCTACAAGAACGCCGCGCTCGACGCGCTGATCGCCAAGGCTTCGGAGACGCTGGATACGTCAGCGCGCACCGACCTCTACAAGGAATTCCAGAAACAGGTCGCGGCGGACCTGCCGCTGATCAACGTCGCCGAATGGAGCTTCATCAGCGTTGCAAGGGATACGGTGGGGAATATCGCCAACAACCCGCGCTGGGCGGTTTCGAACTGGGCGGACACGTATCTGGAATCGTGACACATTTGCGCGGATGAACGTTCGCAAAGAAATTGGTGTGAAGGCACGGCGTAGGGCCGCGTTTCGTCACACCCCCCTCTGTCCTGCCGGACATCTCCCCCGCAAGGGGGGAGATCAGCAGCTTCGCTGTCGAGTACATTCGGCATCGAAGATTGGCGAAGGCAGATGCGACATCCAATCTCCCCCCTTGCGGGGGAGATGTCCGGCAGGACAGAGGGGGGTGCCTAGACACCGCACCTCTCCCGACTGGCGCAGCGCTATGCCTTTCCCATGACCCGCGCCCTCACCCTCATCCGCCGTCGCCTCGTCGGCAGCATCTTCGTGCTGCTGATCGTCATCATCGGCACATTCCTCCTCCTGGAAGCTGCCCCCGGTGACGCGGTCGACGCCTACATCGTCTCGACCGGCGGCGACGCCGGCATGATCGAATTGCTGCGTCATCGCTGGGGCCTCGACCAGTCCGAGCTGACACGGCTCGCGAACTATCTCTGGGCGCTGCTGCATTTCGACCTCGGCCAGTCCGTTACCTTCTCGCGGCCAATTCGCGATGTCATTCTGGAACGCCTGCCGACGACACTGCTCCTGATGGTGACCGCCACCGCGCTCTCCTTCGGTTTGGGCTCGGCGCTCGGCATCTACGCCGGCGCCAGACCCGGCAGCTTTCGCGACCGCTTCCTGTCGATCGGCTCGCTGGCGCTTTATGCCGTGCCGGGTTTCTGGCTTGGCCTGGTGCAGATCGTCGTCTTTGCCGTCGACCTGCGCTGGCTGCCGATCGGCGGCATCGAGAGCCTGGCCTCGGACAAGACCGGTTTTGACCGCGCCACCGACATCGCCGTCCACCTCGTCCTGCCGGTTTCCGCGCTCGGCTTCATCTATCTCGCGCTCTATCTGCGCATGATGCGCGCCGGCATGGCCGAGGCGTGGCGGCAGGATTTTGTGCTCGCCGCCCGCGCCAGGGGGCTGTCACGCCGCCGCATCGTGCTCGCCCATGTCGCCCGCAACGCGCTCTTGCCGCTGGTCACCATGCTCGGCCTGCAATCGGCGCAGATGCTGGGCGGCAGCGTCGTCATCGAAAGCGTCTTTGCCGTGCCCGGGCTTGGCCGGCTGGCGCAGGAAGCGGTCGCTTCGCGCGACACGCCGCTGCTGCTCGGCATCATCCTCACCAGCGCCGTCCTCGTCATTGCCGTCAACCTTGCCGTCGACATCGCCTACGCCTTCCTCGACCCGCGCGTCGGCGCCGGCGAGGCCAGCGCGTGAGCGCGCTGCCGCGGTTCCTGCGCCGGCCGGAAGCGGTCGCCGGCGCGATCATCCTGGCGCTTCTGTTCGCCATGGCGCTGTTTGCGTCGCTGCTCTTCCCCGGCGACCCGCAGGCCATTGCCGGACCAGCACTGCTGCCGCCCTTCCAGGACTGGTCGCTGCCGCTCGGCACCGACCGGCTCGGCCGTGACGTGCTGGCCGAACTGTTCCACGGCGCCCGCACCTCGCTGGCGGTCGGCCTGGCGGCGGCAGCGGCGGCACTCTTCATCGGCGCGGTCGTCGGCACGCTGGCCGGCTTTGCCGGCGGCCTTGTGGACGAGGGGCTGATGCGAATCACCGATGCCTTCCAGACCGTGCCGAGTTTTCTCTTGGCGCTGGCCTTCGTCAGCGTCGTCGGGCCGTCGCTCGGCGTCGTCGTCACGGCAATAGCGCTTGGCGCCTGGACCGGACCGGCGCGTGTAGCGCGCGCCGAAGTGCTGTCGATCCGCGAGCGCGATTACGTCGCCGGCGCCCGCGTCATCGGCATGCATCCGCTTGAGATCGCTTTTCGCGAAGTGCTTCCCAACGCTCTGCCGCCGGTGCTGGCCTTGTCCTCGGTGATCGTGGCGGCCGCGATCCTCACCGAGGCAGCGCTTTCCTTCCTCGGTCTCGGTGACCCCAATCGCGTCACCTGGGGCGGCATGATTGCCGAGGGCCGCACTGTGCTGCGAACCGCGCCCTTTCTGTCGATCGTTCCGGGCATTGCCCTAGTACTGACCGTGCTCGGTATCTATCTCGCCGGCGAAGGCGTGGTGGAGACGACGGCGGTGCGGAGGAGCCTGTCGTGACCGCACTGGCTGAGATACGCGATCTGTCAGTGCGCTATCGGCGAGATGGCAGCGAGGTGACGGCGCTGAAGGGGGTCAGCCTGGATGTTATTGCCGGCGAGCGGCTGGCGATCATTGGCGAAAGCGGTTCGGGCAAGAGCACGCTGGCGCTGGCGGTGGCTGGACTGCTGCCGGCGAGCGCCAAGATTGAAGGGCATGTCAAGTGGCAATTTCAGGCGCCGCGATCCTTCCCACCCCCCTCTGTCCTGCCGGACATCTCCCCCGCAAGGGCGGAGATCAGCAGCTTTGCCGACGGCTTCCCTTCTGCAACGTTCGTGGTTGGCGAAGGCGGAGATGAGAGAGCAATCTCCCCCCTTGCGGGGGAGATGTCCGGCAGGACAGAGGGGGGTGTGACGGAACGCCCACCTCTCAAATTAACCGAGCCCAGCACGCTCCCCCTTCCCGGCCGCGACATTGGTTTCGTCTTCCAGGACCCCTCCGCCAGCCTCGACCCCGTCATGGCCGTCGGCAAACAGATCGCCGAAGTCGCCCGCACCCACCTCGGCCTCGACTGGCCACAAGCTTACGCCAAAGCCAAAACCCTGCTCCAACGTGTCCGGCTGCCCGACCCACAAACCGCCATGCGTGCTTTCCCGCACCAGCTCTCCGGCGGCCAGAAGCAGCGCGTTGCTGTTGCCGCGGCCATTGCAGCCGGTCCGAAACTGCTGATCGCCGATGAGGCGACCAGCGCGCTGGACACCATTGTGCAAGCGGAAATCGTCAGCCTCATTCGGCAACTGGTGGCGGAGGATGGCATGACGCTCCTGTTCATCAGCCACGACATCGCGCTTGCCACTGAGCTTGCCGAGCATATCGCCGTGTTCCGGCATGGCGAACTGGTCGAGATCGGAGCGACGGCGCAAATCGTCAACGCTCCGCGCCACGCCTATACGCGCGCCCTCCTCGACGCCCATCTCGGTCTCGACGCCACGCCGCTGCTGCGACGGGCATCGACATGAGCTTGCTCGCCGTCTCCGGCCTGACCAAACAATACCGCCGCGGCGGCAAGACCATTGCCGCGGTCGACGGCGTCTCCTTCGCTATCGAACCCGGCGAGACGCTGGCGCTGGCCGGACCCTCCGGCAGCGGCAAGTCGACAATCGCGCGCCTAGTGCTCAGGCTGATCGAGCCTGATGCTGGACACATCCAGTTCGAAGGTGGCGATTTCCTGGCTTTGAACGGCGCGGCCTTGCGCAGCAAGCGCGCGCGCCTGCAAATGGTGTTCCAGGATCCGCTCGCCGCCTTCAACCCACGCGCCACCGTGGCGCGCGTGCTTGACGACCCCTTGCGCATCCATGCCATCGCGTCCCGCGCCGAGCGGCCGGCCCGCATCGCTGCCTTGCTGGAGCGCGTTGGGCTGGCAGCGGATCTCGCTCCCCGCGCCATCCACGAAATCTCCGGCGGCCAGCGCCAGCGCGTTGCGATTGCCCGCGCCATTGCGACAAACCCGTCGCTGATCGTGCTCGACGAGGCAGTGTCGGCGCTCGATGTTTCGGTGCGCGGACAGATCCTCGAACTGCTGCTCGATCTGCAAGCCAGGGAACGGATCGCCTATCTCTTCATTTCGCACGATCTCGGCGTGGTCCGTGCGATCGCTCACCGCGTCGTCCTTCTCGACGCCGGGCGGATCGCCGAGAGCGGCGACGCCCGCACCATCATCGACGGGCCGCAATCGGCGGTCGGCAAGGCGCTGGTGGCGGCCGCGCCAAGATTGAACAGGATCCGGCCATGATCCCGCAAAGTGCAAACCCGTTTGCGGACAAGATCATGGTCAAAGGCAAGGACACATCATGACCGATCCCGAATCAGCCAGAGCCGAAAAACTCTCGCGCGAACTCGATTTCGCCTTCCGCAACCGCGCCGATCTCTACCGCCTGTTTCTCGACGAGCTGACCGGCGAACTCGGCGCGGAAAAAGCCGAGGCGATCATGACCCGCACCATCGAACAGCGCGGCAAGGAAGTGGCGGCGGCCGCCTTCGCCTGTTTCGGACCTAACGACGCGCCGGCCATCGGCGAAGCGTTCCTGGCCGCCAGCCCGGATGGCGGCCTGATGTATCCGACCGATGTCGAGCGTGGACCGGACCACATCGCTTTTAAGGTGAAACGCTGTCCGCTGAAGGACGCCTGGGTCGAGGCCGGTGTCGGTGACGAAAAACTTGCCACGCTCTGCCGCATCGCCGGCGCCTTTGACCGCGGCCTGTTCGAGGCGACAGGCGTGCGCTTCGACAATGTCACCTGGACGGCGGGTCACGGCTCGGGATGCTGCCACATCGCGCTGACCAACCGGGATGCTGCCGGGTAGGCCGCGGCAACGGCCGATCAGTCGGCGGCAAACACATGCAGTTCCGTACCCGCCTGTTCGGCAGCGGTGCGCAGGTCGGCCTTCGGTTCGCTGTCGGTGACGATATCGGCAATGTCATCGAGCCCGCAGATGCGTTCCAGGCTGGAGCGGCCGAACTTGTCGTGGGTCACCACCAGCACCGCTGACAGTGAACGCGATATCATTGCGCGCTTGACCGCCGCGGAGCCCGAGATCATGTCGCTCGGGCCGTCGGCACTTAGTCCCGACGCCCCGATGATGGCGACGTCGGCATTGTAGCGGCGCACGAACTCGACCGTGTCTTCGCCAAGCACGCTGCCTTCGCGGCTGTCATAGGTCCCGGGGCAAAGCAGCACGCGGAAGGTCGGATTGGCGCCGGCCACCGAGGCCACGCCGGTGGAATTGGTGATGATGGTCAGGTCGCGCTTCAGCTGCGAAAGGTTGCGCGCCACCTCATAAGTGGTCGAACCGCCATCGATCATCACGATCTGGCCCTTCTGGACCAGGCCCGCTGCGCCGCGGCCGATGCGGGCACGCTCCTCGACCAGGGTCAGGCCGCGCTCCGAAATCACCGGCTCTGATGTCACCAGCGAGATCGTCGCACCGCCATAGGTGCGGTTGATCAGCCCGGCATCGCCGAGTTCGATGAGATCGCGGCGGATGGTCTCGCCGGCGACGCCGATGCGCCGTGCGAGCTTGGAGATGCGTATCGACGCCGACCGGCGCACTTCCGAAAGGATAAGCGCGTGCCGCTCCTTCTTCGTCAGTCGGCCTTGGTCCATGACTATTCCATTCCCTTTGCAGCAATCAGCGCGTCGCCAAGCTCGGCAAATCCCTTCGCGCCGCGCCCGCTTGTGACGAAGGCGGGAGACGCCGGAAGCTCGCCGGCGAAGTCCAGCACATTAGCGACGCCGACGCTGTTGGGGAAGAAGCCGAACATTGGTGCATCGTTTGGACTATCGCCGACGAAGACAATGCTGTCCTTGTCGTGGTCGATATCTATACCGAAACAGTCCCGCAAGAATAGCCGGCTTGTCGACAGTTTGTCGTATTTGCCGAACCAGCCATTGACGTGGATGGACGAGATTTTCGCCGTCGCGCCATAGCGCTGGAAGATGCCGACGATCTTCAGAACCTCGGTTTTGGGCAGCGGCGCCACGTCCTCGCAAAAATCGATCGCCAGATCGGCCTCGCGATAGGCCTGGTCGGCCGCGACCGCCGCACCCGGAACTTCGCGCAGAACGGTTTGCTCGATCTCCTTGAGGCGCGCGGCATCGGCCTGCCGTTCGGCAGCGCTCTTGGCGTAGTGGCGAACAATCCGCTTTTTGGCGTCGTCGTAGCGGAAATAGAAGGCGCCGTTCTCGCCGATCACGCCGTCCACCGGCCATTGCCGGGCGATCAGGTCGCACCAGCCGGCAGGGCGGCCGGTAACCGGCGCGACAATGAAGCCGGCCTGCTTCAGCCGCTCGAGCGCCGCATAGGCTTTTGCCGGCAGCCGTCCCTTGTCGGTCAAGGTGTCGTCGATATCGGTCAGAACGACGGCGATGCGCCGGTCCAGCGCGGTGAAGTCGGCAAGCGGACGCAGCACCCGCTCAGGCTCCCGCCGCAACCGTTTCGAGCGAGGCAGCCGCGACGTCGAGCATGGTGAACCTGTCGCGGATCAGCCGGGCATTGGCGACCGCCTCGTCGTAGAAGCCAGCCGGTATGGCAACCTCCTGCGGCGTGGTCGGCGCGCCGGCGGCGCGCAGTGCTGCCGCGATCTCGCGCGCCGGGCGTGCCACCCGCACCAGCCTTTCACGATGCGAGCGCCATTGCTTGGCCAGCATGGTGTTGATGGCGTCCGCCCGTTCGCGGTCCAGCAGCTTGGGCTTGAATGCCGCCCAGCAGGAACGTCCGAGCGTTTCGCCGAAGATTTCGATGAAGCGGTCTGGCGTATCGGCGGACGGCGCGAGCTGCAGCTCCCGCAGCGCCAGCACGCGTTCCTGCAGCCGCGCCATCGTCAACGTCGTCACCGCTATGTGCTCGCCGTGATGCGCCTCGGGCAATCCCTGGCCCCGCATGTCGATATAGTGGGCGATGAGATGTTCGCCCTGACTGGCCGGATAGGAGCCGCCGCACAAAGTCATGCCAAGGCCTGACATGACCAGCGTGCGCACCAGCACTTCCATCGCCTCAAGGTCGCCGGTCCCGAGTTCGCCGGCTTTGGCGATGAGCGCCTCCTCGTCCTCGGCCAGAAGCATGAACGGCGCCTCCCGGTAGGGCGTGCCGAGCAACAGATGCGCCATCAGCCAATCGGTCTGCGCGGTCGACCGCGCCATCGAATCGCCGAAGCCGGCAGCGATCAGCCGGTGCGGCGCTCGCGCCATGACATCGAGATCGAGGAAAACGCCGACCGGCAGGCTCGCCGTCAGCGATTTCTTCAGGCCGTCCTCGGTGATTGCCGCCGACACCGAGGTGTAGCCGTTCATCGACGGCGCGGTGCCGAACACCGCATAGGGCTTTTCGGTCAGATGGGCGGCATATTTGGTGATGTCGTTGATCGAGCCCGATCCGACCGCGACCAGGCCGCTGGCGTCTTTCGTGCGGGCGATCACCGATCGCACGGCGTCCATGTCGGGATGCGGATGGCGCGGCAGGATGATCTTGTCGACATCGCTGGAGCCGCGCAGCGCAATCGACACCCTCTCGCCGAGCGCCAGCCTTGTGTCTGGGTCCATGACCACGGAAAGCTTGCGGCCGAGCGGCAGCGGCTTGACCAGCGCATCGGCTTCGTCGCCGAGGCCGCGCCCTATGACGATGGTCTTCAGCGGCACCGACAGCATTCCCTGGCTATCCGGGTCAGGCAGCGTGCCGGCAATAAGGCGATCGAGCATTTGTCTGGACATAGGATGCAGTCCGGTCAGTCAGCATGAAGCGGGGTCAGGGCATCGAACAAGGTGCGATACCGGCGGTAACTTCTGTCGTAGGCGGCCTTGGCGGAAGGATCAGGGTCGATCGTCTCGATGTGGCCGGCCAGCCTTTCAGCCGCCTGCTGCACTGAGGAGGTAAGGCCGATGGCTGCGGCGGCAAGGATTGCCGCACCGATCGGCGAGGCATCGGCCGCACCCGCGATCTCGACCGGCCTGCCGCTGACATCGGCACGGATTTGCGCCCATACCCGGCTGCGCGCGCCACCGCCTGAGAGCCGGATGCGATCCGTCGCGATATCGAGATCGTCCAGCCGGTCGACCACGTCGCGCATGGCAAAGGCACAGCCCTCCAGCACGGCACGGGCACAAGCGGCTTTGCCGTGGAAGGATGTCAGGCCGTAGAAAGCGGCACGCGCTTCGGCGATCCAGCGCGGCGCCATGGCACCGGACAACGCGGGCAAGAACAGCAAATCGTCGCTGCCGGCAACCACCGTCGCCGCCAGTTCCGACATCGCCGCCGGCGAATCGACGCCGAAGGTTGTTAGAAACCACGTCACCGCGCCGCCCGAGAGCCATCCGGGATTGGAGATGAAATAGCCGTCGCCGAGAAAGCCATGGGTCTCGACCAGGCCGCCGGGGTCGAGGCGAAGCGTGTCCGATACCGCACCGACCACTTCTGCCGTGCCAAGATTGCAGGCGACGATATCAGGCATAACGACGCCGGCACCAATGGCGGCGGAAAAATCGTCACCGGTGCCGACCGCAAGCGGCGTCCCCAAGGGCAGGCCGGTCAGCTCGGCGCCGGCGCCGGTCAAAGCGCCGGCGACTGCGGTGGCATCATCGATGGCGGGCAATCTGTCTGCATCGATGTCGAAAGCCGCGAGCAGATCGCCGGCGTAATCGCGCTCCCTCAGCCCATAAAGCATGGTCGTCGAGGCCAGCGCATGGTCGATGACGGCGCGGCCGCACAGCGCCGCAACCACGAACGATACAGGCTGATGCCAGAGCGCCACCCGGCGCGTCTCGGGCAGGTTGCGCGCTGCCCAACGGATCTTGGCCGCCATATGCGTGGCGTCGAGGACGAGACCGGTGCGCTCGCGGATGAAGCCGGGATCTATGCCGGCGATTTCTCCGGACGCCCGCCGGTCCATCCAGATGATGCACGGCGCCAGCGCCTGGCCGCTGCTGTCGACCGCAACGCAACCGTCGAGCTGGCCGGCAATGGCAATGCCTTTGATATCGGACGATGCCAGCCCAGCCTTGTCGAGCGCGCCGGCAATGGCCGGCTTGAGCGCCGCCAGCCACAGCGCCGGGTTCTGTTCGGCCCAGCCGGGCGCCGGGAAGGCCGGCTGGTACAACACAGCGGCCTCGCCACGCAGCCGCAATTCGTCATCGACAACGATCGCCTTTAGGCTTTGTGTGCCGAGATCGATGCCGATGACTGGCATTAGACACGCTCGCAATCCGCGAGGACATCCCGCAGTTGCGAGAGGATAGAACCTTTCGTCGGCGAATAGGAGCCATCGAAAACCGCTGTGCCAATGGTAAAAGCGTTGGCGCCGGCCAGCTTGATTGCCTTGATCCGATCGGCTGATGCCACAGCGCCGGCGACGATCAGATGCCGCGACGGACCAAGCCCGCGCCGGGCTGCGCGCACCAGTTCGGCCGGGTCGGCCTCGGTGGCGCGATAGGCGAGGATGTCGCATCCCGCACAACCCTTCTCGGCGAAGGCCCGGCAGTCGGCCTCGACATCCTCGGCCGAACCGCCGAGCTTGGTCGGATGGCCGACCGGCCGCCCGGGAAAAGGGTAGTATTCGGTGCCGCTCCCCTCCAGCAACGCCATGATCTCGTCGACCTGGGTACCACCGAGCAGGCGCTGGATGCCGAGATCCCTGGCGATGCGCGCGGAATTAAGGCAGGCCTCAGCCGTCGTCGAGACAACTTCCATGTAAGTGGTGGCGCCTGTCCGGCCAATGGCGACAGCGAGCTTGCGCAGCACATCCGGCGCGACGCCAATATCCTTGAAGCCGACATGCTTCAGGCCGACCGGCTCAATCAAATCGACCAGGTCGAGACAGTCCTCGACCGTGCGATCGTTGCGCGTCAGCATGAAGATGAAGTCCATCCGAAAGGTCCCTCGCCTGGTCGGGAAAGCCGGTTTGCTGCCGGTCTGTTAACACCTCCCAACCATTTGTTGCAAGGTGCCACATTTTGATTTGCAGTACCACACATTTTATGACAAAACGGGCGCCGGCCCGCCAGGCACGACTTCTAGGGAGAGGGAAGAATGCTCAAGCCGCTGAGACGTACCGCGTCCAGACTGCTCGTCGCAGTCGTATTTGTGTGGCCCCTGACGTGGCAAGTGACACAAGCGGACGCGTGGGATCTGAAAGAGGCGTCGAAACCCTATAGCGGCCAGACCATCCGCATGGTCGGCGAGGCGCTGCCGCCGCTCGAAGCGCTGAAGAAGATGGCGCCGGAGTTTGAAAAACAGACCGGCATCCATGTCGAAGTCGAGATGTACGAGCACTCGGAAGCCGTCAACAAGGTGCAGCTCGATCTCAACTCGCACCGCGGCCGCTACGACGTCATCATCCAGCCGCATCGCGAACTCGGCAAGTTCGCCACCAACAACCATCTGGTCGAAATCGCCAAGATGATGGCCGACCCGGCTTTGCGCGATCCGAGCTTCGAGCCGGAGAAGCAGCTCTACCAGACCGCCTGGCACGAAATCTCCTGGTATGACGGCAAGGAGTACGGCTTCCCCTTCACAGTGCTCAACATGTTCATGTGGTATCGCTCGGACCTGCTCGCCGATCCCAAGGAGCAGGCAGGCTTCAAGGCCAAGTATGGCTACGGCCTCGCTCCCGCCAAGGACTGGAAGCAATACCGCGATATCGCCGAATGGTTCTATCGCCCCGACCAGGGTTTTTACGGCACCGCCCTGCAGGGCAAGCGCCATGAGGCACTGTGGTATGAGTGGCTCAATTTCCTTTATTCCTTCGGCGGCGACGTGCTCGACGTGAAGAGCGGCTCGGCCTGCGGCCCGGTCATCGTCAACAGCCCCAAGGCCGTCGCCTCGCTCGAATATTACAAGAGCCTGCTGCAATTCTCGCCGCCGGACAGCCTCAACTATTTCTGGGATGATGTCATGGCGCTGATGCAGCAAGCCAAGGTCGCCGAGCTGATCATGTGGAACGACGCAACCTATGCCGTGTCGGTCGACACCACGGCCTCCACCGTGGTCGGCAAGGTTGGCTTCGATCTCGTGCCGCAAGGCGACGGCGGGAAGATCGGCCAGGTCGAGGGCTGGACCTATCTCATCCCGGTCTATTCGAAGAACCAGCAGGCCGCCTTCCTCTTCGTCCAGTGGATGATGGGCTATGACCGCCAGCTCGAACAGCATCTCAATGGCGGCGCTTCAGGTCGGCCGGATGTCTATGCCTCCGCCGAGGTGCAGAAGCTGCCCTATGCCAAGGCTTCGATGGAGGCCAACGAGCATGCGGTGCCGAAGGCGACGCTGCCGCAATCGGCCGAGATGACCGACATACTAGTGCGCGAACTGTCATCCTACCTCGCCGGCGAAAAGGAGGCGCAGGCCGCCCTCGACACCGCCGCCACCGACATCTCGACACTGCTCGGTTCTTGCGCACCCATGACCTATCCGGCACGATAGGCCTTGAGATGTCGCGCAGAGGCTACCCGCACAAGCGGGTAGCCGTTCTTGTCCGCAGGAAACGCCCGTGACGAACCGCACTCCATCGCCGCGCGGAATGCCGCTTCTCGACCGTGGGGTGGGGCCGCTCTTGATGCTGCCGGCGACGCTGCTCGTCGTCGTCTTCCTGGTCGGCCCGTTCTACTACATGGTCTACACCGCGCTGACCGACCTCAGCTTCGCCGACGCCAGCCATGCCGGCGCCTTCGTCGGTTTCGACAATTTCCGCAAGCTGATGCGCAACGACCCATTCTTCTGGGCATCGTTCCTGCTGACGCTGAAATTCGTCATCATCGCCGTCGGCCTGGAATTCCTGCTCGGCTTTGCGCTGGCCTTCCTGATCTTCCGCTTCGTCGCCAGCCAGCGGCTTCTCACCACACTGCTGCTCATCCCGATGATGATCGCGCCGGTCGCCGTCGGGCTGATCTGGCGGCTGCTGTTGCAGGGCGATTTCGGCATGCTCACCTTCTACATGCGCAAGGTCGGCCTGCTGGCGCAGAATTCGGCGGTGCTTTCGGCACCCGACCTGGTGTTTCCGACCATCGTCGCCATCGATGTCTGGCAGTGGACGCCTTTCGTCACCCTGATCATGCTCGCCGGGATGATGAGCCTGCCGCGCGCGCCGTTCGAGGCGGCGATGATGGATGGCGCCAAACCGTTCCAGATTTTCCGAAACGTCATGCTGCCGCTGCTGCGGCCGGTCATCGCGCTCGTGCTGCTGCTGCGCGGCATCGACGCCTTCAAGGAGTTCGACAAGGTTTTCCTGATGACCGGCGGCGGACCGGGAACGCTGACCGAGCTGGTCTCGATCTACGCCTACCGCGTCAATTTCCGTAACTGGGACCTCGGCTACGGCGCCGCGGTCGCCTTCATGATCTATCTCGTCGTGCTGATCCTGTGCTCGGTCTTCTACAAGGCCGTCTACTGGTCGAGCCGCAAGCAGGTGGGGGCGTTTTGAGGGCGCTGCGATGATCGATCAGTCCACCAACCGCGCCTGGAAAAGCTTTGCCTGGGCGGTGTTGCTCGTCGCCGTCGTGGTGGCGCTGACGCCTTATGTCTGGATGGTGCTGGCGTCGTTCAAGAACCGCGTCGATCTTCTGTCTTCTGTGCCGAAATGGATTTTTTCGCCGACGCTTGCCAACTATCCCGCCGTCTTCATCGACAAGGGATACTGGCCGCTGGCGATCAATTCGGTGCTGATCTCGGTGTCGTCGACCATACTCTGCATCGTCATCGGCGCGCCAGCGGCCTATGGCTTTGCCCGCTCGGATTTTCCCGGCAAGGAAGACCTGTTCTTCTTCTTCCTGACCACGCGCATGGCGCCGCCGATCTCAATCGCCGTGCCGCTGTTCCTGTTCTTCACCTCGCTGGGCCTGATCGACACCATCTACGCCGTTGTGATCGCCCACACCTCCTTCAACCTGTCGCTCGTCGTCTGGATGATGCGCGGCTTCTTCGCCGAAATCCCCAGGGAGATCGACGAGGCCGCGATGATGGACGGCCGCTCGCGGCTCGGCGCATTCTTCTTCGTCGTCGCGCCGCTGGCCGCACCCGGCATCGGCGCCACAGCGGTGCTCTGCTTCATCCTGTCGTGGAACGAGTTCCTCTATGCCTTCATCCTCGTCGCTTTCGACGGGCGGCCGCTGACCGTCGGCATACCGGGGCTGGTGACGCCGCATGGCACGCTCTGGGGACAGGTCGCGGCAGTCGCGATCGTGGCAACGCTGCCGATCGTGCTTTTCACGTTCCTTGTCCAGAAACAGCTCGTCCGCGGCCTCACCTTCGGCGCGGTCAAGGGTTGAAGGGATCTTGTATGGCAATTGTTTTCGACGGCGTCACCAAGGCCTTCCCGGACGGGACGGTGGCGCTGCAGGCGCTCGATCTTGCTTTCGAGCCCGGCGAATTCCTGGTTCTGCTCGGCCCGTCCGGTTCCGGCAAGACGACAGCCTGCCGGCTGCTCGCCGGGCTGGAGCGGCCGACCGCCGGGCGCATCATGGTCGAGGGCCTCGATGTCACCGACCTGCCGCCGCGCCTGCGCGGCATGGGCATGGTGTTCCAGAACTATGCGCTCTACAGCCATAAGAGCGTCTACGAGAACATCGCCTATCCCTTGCGCATCCGAAAGATGCCGGCCGCCGAGCTTGACCGCTGCGTCCGCGCCATGGCCGAGCTGCTCGAAATCACCCGTTACCTCGACCGCCGCCCTTCGCAATTGTCGGGCGGCCAGGCGCAGCGCGTGGCTGTGGCCCGCGCACTCGTCTGGCAGCCGAGCCTCTGTCTGATGGACGAGCCGCTGTCCAATCTCGACGCCTTGTTGCGGCTCCACATGCGCACCGAGCTGAAGCGTCTGCATCGCGAGCTGAAAAAGACCTTCGTCTTCGTCACCCACGACCAGGAAGAGGCGATGACGCTGGCGACCAGGGTCGCGGTGTTGCGCGAAGGCGCACTGATCCAGTACGACGACCCGCGCGAGATCTATCGGCGGCCTGCCAATCGCTTCATCGCCGAATTCATCGGCCGTCCAGCGATGAACACGTTCGATGGCGATGTCCGCGCCGGCGTCTTCCACGCCAGCGGTTTCACTTGCCCGCTTCCGGGAAAGCCTGATGGTCCCATCGTGCTCGGCATTCGCCCGGAGCAGATCCAGCTTGTCGACGCGACTGCCGGCGACGCCATCCTGTTTGCCGTCGACGTCGTCGAACCGGTCGAGCCGGACGTGCTGATCTTCGCCAATAGCGAGGCCAACGCGCTGATCGTCAGGACTGTGAATGACGATCGCGCTTTCGATCCCGGCCAGCCGCTTTATCTACGCTTTCCGCCGGCAGCGCTGCACACATTCGATGCTGTGTCGGGAGCGCGGCTGCCGTGAGCACGCTGCTCGCTTTGGTGCCGCTGGCCGCCGCAGCCTTGGTCTGGTGGCTGTTCTACAGCTTCAACCGGTCGCGGCGCTGGTTCTCGACAGGCGAACTCATCTTCTGGGACGCCATTGCACTGGTAACCCTGCAGCTTGTCTGGCTGATCTGGTTCTGAATGCGCATTCCGGCAACGCAGATCAGTAGCCCAGCGCACAACCGTCCTTGCGCGGATCGGAGGCACCGGTGAGCGTGCCCTTTTCCCAATCGATCAGCACCAGTTGGCCGCCGCCATGCGGCTCCTCGGCGATCGAAATCTGATGGCCGCGCTGACGCAGGCCGGCGATCGCCTCAGCCGGAATGCCGCGCTCGGCCAGCACGGCATTGTCCTTGTAGAACACCCGTGGCGCATCCAGTGCCTGCTGCGGGTCCATGCCGAAATCGATCATGTTGGTCAGCAGATGGACATGGCCGAACGGCTGGTAGCCGCCGCCCATCACCCCGAACGGCATCACCACCTTACCCCCTCGCGTCGCCATGCCAGGCATGATGGTGTGCATCGGTCGCTTGCGCGGCGCGATACGATTTGGATGGCCTTCCGTAAGGCGAAAACTGCTGCCGCGATTCTGCAGCACGACGCCTGTCTTGGGACCGACGACGCCGCTGCCGAAGGAACCGAAGGTCGAGTTGATGAAGCTGACCGAATTGCGGTCGCGGTCGACCACGGAGATATAGACGGTGTCGCTGCGCGGCAGCTCAAGCCGCGGCAGATGCGTCATGGCGAGCGCCGGATCGATGGCGGCGCGCAGCCGCTCCGCATAGGCTGCCGACAGCAGTTGTTCGACGGGGACCTGGACGAAATCCTGGTCGCCGATGAAAGTATCGCGGTCCTGGTAGGCAAGCCGGCCGGCTTCGATCTCGAGATGCAGCCGCGGGGCACTGTTCGGCTCCAACGAACCAAGGCTGAAGCCCGAAAGCACATTCAGCATGATCAGCGCCGTCACGCCCTGATTGTTCGGTGGCATCTGATGGATATCGTAGCCGCGATAGGACGTATTCACCGACGTGACGTAGTCGCCTTGGGTCTCGGCGAAATCCTCCAATGCATGCAGCCCGCCCAGCGCGCGAAGACGTTCCACCAGATCGTCCGCGACTTCACCTTCATAAAACCCTGCACGGCCTCGGTTGGCGATGATGCGCAAGGTGTCCGCCAAGTGCGGCTGCCGATGCACATCGCCGGCTTGCGGCGCCCTTCCCTCGGGCAGGAATATGCGCGCGGCATGTTCATCGGCTGAGAGCAGGGCGACCTCGTCGGCCCAGTCGAAGGCGACGCGATCATGAACGACATAGCCTTGTTCGGCATAGCGAATGGCTGGCGCCAGCGCGGCGTCGATGCCCTTTTTTCCGTGGTCCTCGAGTAGCCGGCACCATGCATCGATGGCGCCTGGTATGGTGACGGCATGCGGTCCGGCCGCAGGCAGTTCGCTATGGCCCCGCTCCAGATACCAATCGGCATTTGCAGCAGCAGGCGACCGCCCCGAGCCGTTGAAGGCCAGCACCTCGCCCTCGCCTTTGGGACTGTAGAGCACAAAACAGTCGCCGCCGATGCCGGTCGATTGCGGCTCGACCACCCCTTGCACTGCCGCCGCACAGACGGCGGCATCCATGGCGTTGCCGCCAGAGCGCAGCGTGTCGATAGCCGCCAGCGTCGCCAACGGATGCGATGTCGCCGCCATAGCTTCTGTCGCGCGAACCGGCGAGCGGCCGGGGAACTGAAAATCACGCATGCAATCCTCCGATGATCCACCCGCCGGTACTAACCTCAATGCTTGATACGGTCGCGCATCGCGTACCACAACATCCCCAGCACATAGAGCGGGCCCCGCAGCGCCGTACCGCCCGGGAACGGCATCGGCGTCAGCGTCGAGAACAGGTCCAGCCGCGAGGCGTCGCCCGTAATCGCTTCGGCCAAGAGCTTGCCCGACAGCGTTGACAGGATGACGCCCTTGCCGGAATAGCCATGCGCGAAATAGACCTCGCCATAGTGCCCGACATGCGGCAGCCGCGACGTGGTCACCGACACCAGACCGCCCCAGGCATGATCGATGCGGCAGCCCTTCAGTTGCGGGAAGGTGGCCTCCATGTGCGGCCGCACGAAGCCGGCGATGTCGGCCGGCGGCGATGGCGTGTAGCGCTCGCCGCCGCCGAACAGCAGCCGACCGTCCGCCGACATGCGGTAGTAGTTGACGACGAAGCGCGTGTCGGACACCGCGACATTGGCCGGGATGACATTGTGTTTGCCCTCCAGCGGTTCGGTGGCGACGATGTAGTTGCCGACCGGCATGATGCGGCTGTTGACGCGCGGCTCCAGCCCATGCAGCAACGCGTCGCCGGCCAGCACGACATGTTTGGCCCTTACCGACCCCTGCGCCGTCGAGACCCGGATCGAAGGCTCGCGCTCCAGCTTTACCGCGACGGAATTTTCATGGATGACGACACCGGCCGCCACGGCGGCACGGGCAAGGCCGAGCGTGTAGTTCAGCGGATGCATATGGCCGCCAAGCGGCTCATACATCGCGCCATGATAGGGCGTGTCCACCTTGCCGCGTGCCTGCGCCGCCGACAGGATCTCGACGTCGCGGAACTTCATCACGCTCTCGAGGCATTTGGCCTCGTCTTCGAGATCCCTGAGGTCGGAGCCATTAACGGCACCGACGAGATGGCCGGTCAGCCGCAGATCGCAATCGATGGCGTGGCGCTCGATGATGTCGAGCACCAGGCCCCGCGCCTCGAAGGCGAGGTCGAACAGCGCCTTCGCCCGCTCGGGGCCGTAAAGCTTGACCAACCCCTTGGCGCCTTTGCGCAGGCCAGGGATCATCTGGCCGCCATTGCGGCCCGACGCGCCCCAGCCGATCTTGCCGCCTTCGAGCAGCACCACCTTCAGGCCGCGCTCGGCGGCATGAAGGGCGGCCGACAGGCCGGTGCAGCCGCCGCCGACCACCACCAGATCGGCGCCGACATCTCCCACCAGCGCCGGATGGTCCGGCGCCGGATTGGCGGTGGCGACATAATAGGAATTGCCGATATCGAGGCTCGAATTGAAACCCGTTGAGCCGGAGGCCATGATCACACCTTCAGCAGCAAATGGTCGCGTTCCCAGCTCGTCACCACGCTCTGGAACAGGTCGAGTTCGACGCTCTTGACGCGCAGATAGGTCTGGAAAAAATCCTCGCCGAGCAATGCCCGCACCGGCTCGCAAGCAATGAAACGATCAAGCGCCTCCTCCATCGTTTTCGGCAGCGTGCTTTTGATCTTGTAGGCATTGCCCGAGGCCTCAGCCGAGCGCGCCAGCTTCTGCTCGACGCCGAGATAGCCGGCAAGCAGCGAACCGGCGATCGCCAGATAGGGATTGCAATCCGCTCCCGGCAAGCGGTTCTCTACCCGCCGGGCGGCGCGGCCACCTGCCGGCACGCGCAGGCCGCAAGAGCGGTTGTCATGCGACCATTCGATGTTGGCCGGTGCGCTGTGGTTCGGCCGGATGCGGCGGAACGAGTTCACGTTGGGTGCGAACAGCGGCATGATCTCGGGCACATATCTCTGCAGGCCGCCGATGAAATGGCCGAACATTTCGGTGTCTGCATCATCTCTGTCGGCAAACAGCGCGGCGCCTGTCGTTTCATCGACGACAGACATGTGCAGATGCATCGAGCTTCCCGCCTGCGCCGCGATCGGCTTGGCCATGAAGGTCGCGTGCATGCCGCTCTGTTGCGCCGCTTGGCGAGTCAGCCGCTTGAACAGCAGCACCTGGTCGGCGAGCGGCACCGCGTCGCCGTGCAATAGATTGATCTCCAGCTGCGCGGTGCCGGACTCATGGATCAGCGTGTCGAGCGGCAGGCCGGCGGCTGCGGCATAATCATAGACGCGCCTTATCACCGGCTCGAATTCTTCCAGCGCCACCATGTCATAGGGATGCTGCGAGCCCTCGGCGCGGCCATTGGCGCCAACCGGTGCCGTCAGCGGCTGGTCGGGATTCGGATTGGGCGCGGTCAGATAGAATTCGATTTCCGGCGCCACCACCGCGCGCCAACCGCGCTTCCGGTAGAGATCGAGCACGGCGCGCAGCACATGTCGTGGCGAGGCCATCCAGGGCTTGCCTTGCATGTGGAAGGCGTCGGCGAAGACATAGGCTTTGCCGACGCCACCGCCCGGCGCCAGGCACAGCGTCGACATATCAGGCACCATGCGCATATCCGGGTCTTGATAGGCAAAGCCTTCGTCGATGGAACCGGAGTAGCGGCCATCGATGCTGACCAGGAAAGCGCTGCTCGGCAGGTAGAGTGCGCGGTCTTCCAGCGCCTTGAGGAATTTCACCGTCGGCAGCGCCTTGCCGCGCAGCACGCCATTCATGTCGGGCACCAGGCACTCGACCTCCGTGATGCCGTGCTGGGCGAGCCAGGCCTTGGGATCGTCGCCGGTGAAGAGAGCGGTGTTGGTATTTTTGTCCTGCATTTTGGTTCACGTACCTATGAGAGAGAGTATGGCTTGCGCGGCCACATCCGTTCCAGGGGTCAGCGCCATCTTGGCAGCATTGTCCCTGAGGCGGGCGCGCATCGCATCGTCGGCCAGCAGGCCGAGAATGGCTCTCTCCAATCCCCCTTCCGTCCAGGCGTCGCGGCCGATATGGTCGCCGACACCTGTCTCTCCCGCGCGTTGCGCATTGTCGTGACCGTCCCAGCAATAGGGCATGATCAGCGACGGCACGCCGAAGCGCAGCGCCTCGCAAAAGCTGTTGTTGCCGCCATGGTGGATGAACAGGTCCGACTTCGCCACCACCGAAGGCTGCGGAAACCAGGCGTCGAGATAGACATTGTCCGGCACCGCGCGATAGGCGTCGCGCAGGCCGCCGGCATTGACGATGAAGCGCGCCGGCAGCCTGTCGAAGACGGCGAGCATGCGCTCGATCAGCCCGACATCCATCGCGCCGAGGCTGCCGAAGCTGACATAGACCAGCGGGCCGCCATTGCGCGGAAACACCGGCACCTCGAATGGCCCTTCCGAACGCACGCAGCCTTCGAGATAGACAAAGCGTTTGGGGTCGAGCGGCTCGGCCCGCTCACGCCGTACGATCGCTGGCGTCAGCAGCAGATTGAGGTCGGGTGATGTCTCGAGGAACAGGCCCTTGGGCAACGGCGCCAGGCCGGCATCCGCACGAAAACGGTTGAAGCGCTCATGCGCGGGTGCGGAGGCCGCGAGATAGCGCGCTTCGAACGCCGCACGTTGCGGGTCGTCGGCACCCATCCCCGAGAGATAGGGCGGCACCTCGGCATCCGGCAGTTCCGTCTCGGCACAGGAGACGACGCGCACCCACGGGCAGCCGGCGGCGGCGATCGCCGGGAACATGATGACGTTGTCGAGCACCACCGCGTCCGGCTTCAGCCGCGCCAGCAATTGGCGCAGCGGCGCCTCGGCGTTGACGGCGGTGTCGACGATCGCTTGCCAGGTCGGCGCGACATAGGTCTCGAGCTGGTCGATCGGGCTCAGCCGGAAATGCGGCAGGTGCCGGCGCACGAAGGCCTGCCAATAGCTCTGGCGGTCGCTGTCGCTCAGCGGCTCATCCGTCGGCAGATGGTATTCCTGGAAGCCATAGTCGGTAAAGACGCCGGAGAAGCCGGCATGGCAGATGAAGACGGGGCGAGCGCCCCGTGCGCGCAATGCCTGTGCGATACCGACGCAATTCAACGCGGCGCCGAAACTGGCTTCGGGAAACAGCGCGATGGTCGGGCTGGCTTTACGCGTCAATTATTCCTCTTCAATCCGGCCGGCTGATCATGCTGAACAGTGCGGGAGCTCCGCGGCTGGCTGCTTGCGGTCGCTGGCTGCGGGAGAGCCGCAGGTGGATGCGAAGCAGATCGGCAGCCACCTCATACTGCCGGCTTTCAAGATAGTCGAGTATGCCCGAGTGTTCGCGCAACGATTGCCGCAGCCGAAACACGTTGACGCCGGAATAGATGCCCGGCAGCCGGCGCAGGCGGAGATGATCGGCCAATGCATCCGACACAAAACGGTTGGCGCAGCCCTCGGCGATCATGCCATGAAAATCCATGTCCAGCCGCTGGAACTCGCGCGTGTCGAATGTCTCGTCCGGCAGCGCTGCAAGCGCTTCCATGCCTTGCCGCAACATTGCTGCCCGCGCCCCGTCCAGCCGAAAGCCTGGCGTCAGGATGGCCGCCGGCTCCAGCACCAGGCGGAACTCGTAGCTTTCGCCTTGCGCCTCCGGATCGTCCGGCGCGCGGCGAAACAACCAGGATTGCCCAGGCGCACGATCCAGAAGATTCTCGTCGGTCAGTTTGTTAAGTGCTTTTAGTACCGTCTTGCGATCAGCGTCGTAGCGTCGCATCAGCCCCGCGATGGTCACCGTCTGGTCCAACCGTCGCGCCGAGCGGTCGCGCAGGATGGCTTCGGCGAGCTCGTCTTCCTCCGCACTGGGTAGTTCGGCGGCAATGGCGGGCTGGGCGGCGAGGTCGACCGTCAGATGATAACCGCTGTCGGCCTCCCAGCGCACCACGCCCCGTTCCGCGAGCAGGCCGAGTGCGGCGCGTACGGGCGTGCGCGAGACATTGCACAGCGAGGCGATCTGCTGTTCGGGCAGGCGGGCGCCAGGCTCGAAGCCACGCTGCCGCGCCACATCCAGGATGCGCTGCGCCAGATCGAGATGGTTGGTGCGAGGTCGTCTGGCTACGGCTTGCATGACTTTTCTCGAATGCGAATGTGGCGCATTGGTCTGGCTGATCGCCGGAACAGGGACAATCGCCCAAATTCCTCCGTCGGTTGACAGATTATGGATTGACGTACTTTTTTCTGCAATAGTACTGTCGGCACAATCGGCGAGAAAAGACCGAGGGAACAGGATCGAGGCAGGCGCGCGCGTCGCCGGCCTTGGTCCGGCAAATGATTTCGACGATCAAACCGAATGGGAGACTGCCATGACCGCTACCAGCCTGCGGCGCCGTGCGCTCAATACATCCTCAATCGCTCTCGGTCTCGCCCTGACGCTCTCGGGGCCGGCCGCCGCAGCCGACCTCGTTATTTCGAACTGGGATGGGTACATGGCACCCGACGCCATGGCCGCTTTCAAGACCGCCACCGGCGTTGCCGGCGAAGTGGTGGTGCACGCCACCAATGAAGAGATCATGGGCAAGCTGATTGCCGCCGGCGGCAAGGGCTATGACGTGGTCTTCGTCTCCTCGCCCTTCGCCGAAGTATTAAACAAGCTTGGCCTGACCGAGCCGATCGACCATGCCAAGATCCCCAACCTCGCCAACCTCTATCCCGAAGCGACCAAGCTGCCGCACGATGCCGGCAACGCTTTCTCCGTGCCTTACACCTGGGGCACGACGGGCCTCTGCTACCGCTCTGACCTTGTCAAGACGGCGCCCACGAGCTGGAGCGACCTGCTCGCCCCTTCCGACGAGATGAAGGGCAAGACCACCATGCTGGCGACCGATCGCTGGCTGCTGGCCGCCGGGCAGCTCGACAAGGGCTATTCGGTCAACGAGACCGACCCGGCCAAGATGGCCGAGGTCAAGGAACTCCTGATCTCCGCCAAGAAGACCCTGCTCGCCTATGACGACACCACCTTCTATTCCAAGCTGGTTTCCGGCGAGGCGCTGATGGTGCAGGCCTGGGACGGCTGGTGCAATTACGGCATCGCCGACAAGCCGGAGATCAAATACGTCATCCCTAAAGAAGGTTCGGACCTGTGGGTCGACACGATGGTGGTGATGAAGGCGTCCGAGCACAAGGACGACGCCTTCAAGTTCATCAACTTCATGCTCGACGCCAAGAACCACGCCTGGGCGGCGCAGAACATCGACTACAAGGTGCCGAACAAGCCGGCGATGGAAAGCCTGCCGGCCGACTTCCTGGCCAAATTCCCCAACATGGCGATGCCGGTGGCCGATCTCGTCAAGTTCGAGCAGTTGCGTGACGTCGGCGAAGCCCAGCGCGACTATTCCAAGATCGTCAGCGAGATCAAGGCCGCGCAGTAAGCGGCGCAGACTTCACGGCCGGCAGCACTTCTGCCGCCGGCCCTGAGCGGTACCCGAGAAATTGTCCCAGACCCGACTTCGTTCCTCTCTGCTGATGGCCCCGGCGCTGGTCTGGCTGACCGCGCTGATGGTTATCCCATGCGCCCTGGTGCTGGCGCTCGCCTTCTTCCGGCGCGGCGTCTATGGCGGCATCGACTACACCTTCACGCTGGGGAATTTCGGGCTGGTCTTCGACCCGCTCTATGCCGGCATCTTCCTCAACTCAGCACGTATCGCCGGTACCGCGACGCTCATCGCAGTCGTGATCGGCTATGCCGCGGCCTATGCAATTGCCGCCGCACCGCGCCGGTGGCAGCCAGTTTTCCTGTTCTTCGCCGTGCTGCCGTTCTGGTCCAACTATCTGATCCGCACCTATGCCTGGATCGTGCTGCTGAACCGCGAAGGGCTGATCACCCAGCTCTTGCGCTGGTTCGGCTACACCGGCGAACCGCCCTCGATGCTCTATACCGAAGGCTCGGTCATCGCAGGCCTCGTCTACAACTATCTGCCCTTCGTCATCCTCGCCTGCTACGCGCCGCTGTCGCGCCTCAACCCGGAACTGACCGAGGCATCGCGCGATCTCGGCGCCTCCGCTGCCACCACCTTCCGACGTGTCATCCTGCCGCTGACCGTGCCCGGCATCGCTGCGGGTGCTGTCTTCGTCTTCGTGCTGTCGATCGGCAATTTTGTCACCCCGGCGCTGCTCGGTGGCGGCCACTTCCAGATGATCGGCAACCTCGTCTACGACCAGTTCCTGACTGCCAATGACTGGCCGTTCGGCGCAGCGCTCGCCATGGCGCTGATCGCCATCATGCTTCTGGTGCTGATGGCGCAGGCGCTCGCCGCCGACCGCGCCGCGGGGCGTGCGGCTGAGGCAAGGGGCGACGTCGATGGCTGAGCGCTGCGCAATTCTTGCCTTCTCCCCGTTCACGGGGAGAAGGTGCCCCAAAGGGGCGGATGAGGGGCGGCGTCAACCTTTGCGACGCTCAGCGCTGCCCCTCATCTGCCTGCCGGTATCTTCTCCCCGTGAACGGGGAGAAGGACTCTGGTCGTTCGCTTGCCTTCCAATTGCCGGAGGCCGGCGATGACCCATTCCTTCACCCGTACGCTCGGCATGCGGACGATTCTCACCCTCGTCTTCGCCTTCCTCTACATCCCGATCGCCGTGCTGGTGGCGCTGTCCTTCAACGAAGGCGGATTGCCGACGGCATGGTCGGACTTCTCGCTGAAATGGTACATTTCGCTAACTTCGAACAGCGCCATCCTGTCTGCAGCGCTCAACACGCTGATCGTGGCGCTGGTCTCGACCGCAATCGCCACATTGCTCGGCACGCTGCTGGCGATCGGCGTCGAGATGCGCCGGCAATATGGCAAAGGCCTCGAAGCCCTGATCTTCGCGCCGATGATCATCCCCGACATCGTGCTGGCGATTGCGCTTCTCTCGTTCTTTTCGATGCTCAACCTCACCATGGGCCTGCACACCATCATCCTCGCCCATGTCGTCTTCAACCTCGCTTTCGTCTGCTCGGTGGTGCGCGCAAGGCTGAAGAGTTTCGACTGGTCGATCGTCGAGGCCTCCGCCGACCTCGGCGCCTCGGCTCTGACCACCTTCCGGCGTGTGACATTGCCGGTCATCGCGCCGGCAGTGATTGCCGGCGCTCTGCTTGCCTTCACGCTCTCGGTCGACGAGTTCATCATCGCCTTCTTCACCGCCGGTGCCGGCCGCGCCTCGACGACGCTGCCGATGCAGATCTACGCCATGATCCGCTTCGGCATCACGCCGGAGATCAACGCGCTGGCGACCATCGTCATGGCGGTATCGATCACCGCGCTGACCCTGTCGCAGCGGATCAACCGTGGGATCATCGGCCCATGAGCGAACCGCGCACGCTGCTGGCCATTGATAACGTGTCGAAGACGTTCGGCCGGGTCACCGCCGTCGACGGCATCTCGCTCGATATCCGCGAGAACGAGTTCTTCGCGCTGCTCGGTCCTTCCGGCTGCGGCAAGACCACGCTGCTGCGCATGCTGGCGGGCTTCGAGACACCTACGGGCGGCCGCATCCTGCTCGACGGCAAGGACATCGCCCGGACCCCGCCCAACAAGCGGCCGGTCAATCTGATGTTCCAGTCCTACGCGCTGTTCCCGCACATGAGCGTGCGCGCCAATGTCTCCTACGGGCTGGAGATGGAGCGCTTGCCGAAAGCCGAAATCCGTTCCCGCGTCGACGCCATTCTGGCCACCACCGAGCTTGTCCCCTTCGCCGACCGTAAGCCTGAGCAATTGTCGGGCGGCCAGAAGCAGCGCGTTGCGCTTGCCCGCGCCCTGGTCAAGCGGCCGCGGCTGCTGCTGCTCGACGAACCGCTGGGCGCGCTGGACAAGAAACTGCGCGGCGCCATGCAGTTGGAGCTGAAGCGCCTGCAGCACGAAGTCGGCATCACGTTCGTCATTGTCACCCACGACCAGGAAGAGTCACTCGTCATGGCCGACCGCATGGCGGTGCTGAAGGACGGCAGACTGCTGCAATGCGACACACCGCACGCGATCTATGAACATCCGGCCGACCGTTTCGTCGCCGACTTCATCGGCGTGATGAATTTCGTACCGGGCAAGGTGTCTGCCAATGGCGTGATCGCCGCGAACGGCGCGCGCATCACCGGCAAGGTTCCCGCCAAGCTCACACCCGGCGCTTCCGCTGTCGCTTCGGTGCGACCCGAGCGCATCCGGCTGTTCCCGTCAGCCGAGACCGCCAACCGCACCGCCGGCACGATTGAGGCGCTGGCCTATCACGGGCTCGACCTGCAGCTGCATGTCCGCACGCCCCTGTCGCCAAAGCCATTTCTGGTGCGCGTCACCGCCGATGCCGCCGACCGCCGGCCGGTCTCGTCGGGCGATCAGGTCGAACTCGGCTGGGACGCCGCCGATGTCAGAATTTTTCAGGAATAGGAGAGCTTGATGGCGCAGAAGACGATCGCGTTTTTTCCCGAAGCGGCCTACGGCCCGGCGCTCAATTCGGTCGGCATCGCGCAAGCCGTCGAGGCGCGCGGCCATAAGGCAGTGTTCCTGTCCGACCCCGGCTTTGTCGATGTCTACAAGGGTTACGGCTTCGAAGCGCATCCGGTGAACCTGTCGGAGCCGATGCCGCCCGAGCAGATGGCGAAATTCTGGGAAGACTTCATCAACGGCCACATCCCGAACTTCCGCAAATCGCCCTACGATCAGGTCGACAATTACGTGAAGGATTGCTGGACCGCGATTGTCGACAGCGCCAAATGGGCGCAGAAGGATTTGCCGCGAGTCCTGGCCGCCATCAAGCCTGATGTCATTTGCGTCGACAATGTCATCCTGTTTCCGGCCATCAAACAGTTCGGCAAGCCTTGGGTGCGCGTCATCTCCTGCTCGGAAAACGAGATCGAGGATGAGGACATCCCGCCGCATCTCTCGGGCTGCGGCGAGAACGACCATGTCGGCCACCAGCGCTACCGCGATCATTTCAACGCGGTGATCAAGCCGATCCACGACGACTTCAACGCCTTCCTCACCGCAAACAATGAAGCGCCCTACCCGGTCGGCCAGTTCTTCGAGGCCTCGCCCTATCTCAATCTGCTGCTCTATCCCGAAGCGGCAAAGTTCAAGCGCCGCCATCCGCTCGACCCGGCAAAGTTCCAGTATCTGGAAGGCTGCGTGCGGCAGGAAAAGCCCTATACCGTGCCGACCTTCGCCGAGAACAATGACGGGCCGCTGCTCTATGTCTCCTTCGGCAGCCTCGGCGCCGGCGATGTCGATTTGTTGAAGCGCATCATCACAACACTGGGCAAGACCCGTTACCGCGCGCTGGTCAATGTCGGCGGCTACAAGGAAATGTACACGGATGTGCCGGACAACGTCATCGTCGAGAGCTGGTTCCCGCAGCCTTCAGTCATCCCGCAGGTCGATGCCGTAATCCACCATGGCGGCAACAACTCGTTCACCGAGTGCCTCTATTTCGGCAAGCCGGCCATCATCATGCCCTATGTCTGGGACGGTCACGACAACGCCACCCGCGTCCAGGAAACCGGCCACGGCTTCAGCATGCCGCGCTACGACTGGAGCGACGCCCAGCTGGTCAGCAGGATCGAGGCTTGCCTGACCGACCCGAAGATGAAGGCCAAGCTGGCGAAGACCTCGTCGCAGATGCGGGCACAGAACGGGCCGGAAAAGGCCGCAGGGTTGCTGGAGAAGTTGCTGTGACCTCCTCCGCTCCGCACCTTTACCAAGCCTCCACCCGCACCGACCTCGTCGACTGGGGCGCCCAGTCCGACGCGCTGGACGGCGCGTCGCACTCGACCGGCAGGCTTGTCCACAAAGGACCCAACAACCAGCCGGAATCCGGCATCTGGGTGTGCACGCCCGGCCGCTGGCGGCTCTCGATTCCGCGCGACGAATTGTGCCATTTCGTCACCGGCCGCGCGACGTACCGGTCGGATGTCGGTGAGGTGATAGAAGTCGCAGCCGGGACCGTGGTCATGTTCCCTGCCGGCTGGACAGGCGAGTGCACCGTGCATGAGGCCATGCGCAACGTCTACATGCTGGCTTGAACAGCAACGGAGCTTCGCAATATGCCGACACCGCCCTGGCCAAAGGCCTCGACCGTGAAACTGGAGGGCTGGGGCGCCGGCAGCAACACGCTTGCCGGTGCACCGCGTGCCTCGGGCAGGATCCTGTCACAGAACCTGGACGGATCGAGCGAATGCGGCCTGTGGTCGTGCACGCCGGGTAGCCGCAAGGTCACCTTTGCCGCCGACGAGTTCTGCCATTTCCTGTCGGGCCGCGGGACCTATGTCCGCGAGAATGGCGAAGAGATCCCGGTCGAGGCCGGCATGCTGGTGTTCTTCCCCGCCGGCTGGGCCGGCACCTCCACCATCACGCAAACACTGACCAAGGCCTTCATGTGCCGCTGAGCACTTTTTTCAAGGAAATCGCCATGACCACGCCCATCATGCAATCCCCGCTTGCCATCACCGACCTCGTCGACTGGGGCGTCATCCCGACCATGATCGAGGGCGAGTCCCACACCTCGGGCAAGCTGCTCTACAAGGGGCCGGAGGGCCGTTCGGAATGCGGCCTGTGGGTCTGCACTCCCGGCAAATGGCACTGCCATGTCACCCGCGACGAGTTCTGCCACTTCCTCGAGGGCCGCTGCACCTATGTGCACGAATCGGGCGAGGTCATCCAGATCGAGCCGGACACGGCGGCGTTCTTTCCTCAGAATTGGAAAGGCGTCTGCACCGTCCATGAGACCATCAAGAAGGTCTACATGATCCGCTGAGCGGACCTGAAAGGACGACGATGCAATTCTCCGCTGAACGGCCGGCTTTCTTCGTCAATCCGGACTACCTGCCGATGACCGGCACGGCAAAACCGGTGATCGATCCGGCGACGCTGGACACGGTCGGCGCGATCGCCGCGGCCAGCGACGGCGAGATCGACGCCGTGCTCACCGCCGCAACCACGGCACAAGCCGCCTGGAAGAAGCTCGATGCCAAGAGCCGGGCAAAGCATCTGCATGCGGTCGCCAACGCCATCGAGGCGGCGGACTTCACCCGCTGCGCAGAGCTGATGGTGCGCGAGATGGGCAAGCCTTATCCCGAAGCAATCGGCGAGATCGCCAATTGCGCGCCGATCTTCCGCTACTATGCCGAGATGGCGCGCGACGACGCCGGCAAGATCGCCGGTACGACGCAGGCCGGGTCGTTCCAGTATGCGCGCTACGAGCCGTATGGCGTCTCCGTGCACATCATGCCTTACAACTTCCCGATCCTGCTGATGTGCTGGACCGTTGCGGCCTCGCTTGCCGCCGGCAATGGCTGCGTCATCAAGCCGGCCGAAGCGACGACGCTGTCGACGCTGGACTACATGACGGTGTTCCGTTCACTGCCGGAAGGGCTGGTCGCCTGCCTGCCTGGCACGGCCGCCACCGCGCAGGCGCTGATCGCCTCCGAGCGCACCCACGCTGTCGCCTTCACCGGCTCGGTCGCCGCCGGCAAAGCCGTGGCAGTCGCCTGCGCCGAGCGCATGAAGCCTTGCGTCATCGAAGCCGGCGGCAGCGATCCGCTGATCATCAGCGAGCACGCGCCGCTCGACGTGGCGGCAGCCGGCAGCGTCACCGCCGCCTTCCACCTGACCGGCCAGGTCTGCACCTCGGCCGAACGCTTCTTTGTCGTCGACTCGGTTCACGATCGCTTCGTCGAGCTGTTCGCCGAGAAGACGCGGGCGCTGCGCATCGGCAATGGCATGGACAAGACCGAGATCGGCCCGCTGGTCAGCGAAGCCGCCCGGGCGAAAGTGATGCGGCTGGTCGATGATGCTATCAGCAACGGCGCTATAGCCGTTGCCGGCGGGCGCATTCCGCCGGCGCACAACAATGGCTGGTTCTACGAGCCAACGATCCTGACCGGGGTTACACCCGATATGGCGATCGTGCGCGAAGAGTGTTTCGGGCCGGTCGCAGCGATCTGCCGCGTAAAGGATTTCGACGAAGCGATCCGGCTTGCCAATGACAGCCCGTTCGGGCTCGGCGCCTCGGTCTTTACCACCGACCTCGCCGAGGCGCATGAGGCGGCCGAGCGGCTCGAGGTCGGCATGGTCTGGGTCAACAACCCGCTGATCGACAATGACGCCCTGCCCTTCGGCGGCTGGAAGGCATCAGGCCTTGGCCGCGAGCTGGGACGCCAGGGACTCGACGCCTTCCGACGCTCCAAGATGGTCATCATCGACCACAGACCGGCGATCCAGGACTGGTGGTACCCCTACCCCGACAGCTGGTTCCGCGAGACAGGCGGCCGCAAGCACGTGTGAGCCCGGCCAGTCCAAAACGTAAGCTGATGCTTACGCATCTGCCGAGATAGGCCGGCTATTTCAACGCTTGAAGCTTGTCGATCGCGGCAGTGAATCCGGCAAGCGAGACCGGAATGGTCACCGGCTTGCGCGTCACCGACTCCATGCCGATGTTCAGGTTGGTTCCCGATTTCATCGCCTTGACGAGGTCCGCCGACAAAGGGGTCGCGGCATAGGCGCCGTTCTGGTCGCTGGTCTGGATGGCAATGGTCGTCTTCTGCCCCTGGTCGATCTGGTACGAGGCGCCGGAAGGCAGGAACAGCCCGTGCGGCAAGGCTAGCAGCATCGCGAGGTTGCCATTGCCATTGTCACGGCGAACCGTAACGGTAAGAACGCGCTGCCCCGTCTTGGCCTCGGTAAGGTTTTGGGAGACCTGGCATTGAAGCTCGGTGCCGGCCGATCCGCTGGCGCAGTTTAGCGCCCACGGATTGCCTTCTGCAGGCTTTGTCTCGGCAGATTTGGTTGGCTTCGGCTCTTCGGCAAGCACCGACCCTGCCGACACGACCAGCCATAGCGCGCCGACCCAGGCGGCCCGCCCACAAACGATTCTCAGCAATGAAGCCACCCGATCCTCGTCGTGTCAGGGTTTCGCCGAGCGCGTTGATACAACAGCCGAGCCCTGGCGGGGAAGCCAATACGGTACATCAGCGCCGGCTAAATTACTGTTGCTGGATTACCACAATAAACAACTTTGAAATCTTGTATGTGTAAAGCAAACAATCATGCTCGCTATACACTAGGATTCGGATAATATTATCGACGGAGCGTGTACTCGTTGAGGTTCGCAAGGGATGGAGACGACCGAGAAAACTCGGCAGATCAATGACATGGCGACGCACGGAAGAAGGTTCCGGGCGAATAGCAAGTATCGCCGGTCAGGTTTTTCCAGGCATCTCTGGAAGACGACTGCGTTGTCCACTCTGGCACTTGCCCTTTCCGGCATAGCCGCCCATGCCGGCGACACCGGACTGTGGCAGCCGCAGGTCCGCGCCATCATCGGCGCCAACAACAATGGCGGCAACACGGCGATCGAGGGTTTCCTGCCGCTGAAGCAGAACCTCGAATCCGTTCTCTTTCTCGATGTGCGCTCGAAATACGATTTCGACGACGGCTTCGGCCAGGACGTCGGCCTCGGCGTTCGCCGCATCGTGAATCCGGATCTGATGATCGGCGGCTACGCCTATCTCAACATCCAGAACCACGACAGTCACCAGTTCGTCGCCTCGACGCTCGGCCTCGAGGCCATCACCTCAAAATACGATGCGCACGTAAACGTCTATCTGCCGATCAGCGGCGACCGCAGCACGGCCGGGCAAGAGTCGAGCCTGTCGCTGGTCGGTCATCAGCTGATCGAGCAGATATCGGCCATCGCCCACCGCGATTACGCGGCCTGGGGCATCGAGGGCGAGGTCGGCGTTCAGGTGCCGCTCAACCTGCCCGAGAACCATTCACTGCGTTTCGATGTCGGCGCCTACCATTTCGGCGATCCCGACGGCGACGACGGCAGCATCACCGGCGCCAAGGCCGGCCTGGAATATTCGATCGGCGACGTCATCGGCAAAGGCACGTCGCTGACCTTCACCGGCGAGGTGCGCAACGACAACCGCGATGACACCCAGTTCGCCGGCAGCATCCGGCTGACGGTGCCGCTCAACGCTTTCGACAAGGGCTGGTCTTCGGCCGATGACGGCGCCGAGCCGGTCTATCCGGTCAGCCCCGGCCTGCGCAAACGCGTCAACGAGCGCGTACGCGGCGACATCGGCGTTCGCATCGAGAGCCAGGACAAAGTTACCGGCACGTCGACGCGGGTGGCGATCAATGCCGCCACCAACACGGCATTCGGCCAGTTCTTCTTTGCCGATGGTGACAACGACGCGCTCGGCCTCGGCACGATCGGCGACCCGACCACGCTCGACAATGCAGTCGCCGGCGCCGGCGCTAACGGCGTCGTCGTCGCGCTGGGCGGCAAGGGCAACATTACGACAGCCGGCGTGACGCTCGCCAACGGACAGACCGTTATCGGCGGTGGCGGCGGTGTCCAGGCGCGGCTCGCCGACGGCAGGATCGGCACCTACAATTTCGGCGGCTCCAACGGCACCATCCAGGGCACCAACCCTGCCAACAACGTCCTGACGCTCGCCAATGGCAACACGCTGAGCGGTATCACCATCACCGGCGGCAAGGACGGCATCTTCGGCAACAACATCGCCGGCGCCACGCTGACCAACGTCACGGTCACCGGCACCGGCGGCCACGGCGCCGACTTCACCGGCACCTCGACCGGCGTCAATGGTTCGAACTTCACCGCGACCGGCAACGGTCTCGACGGACTGCATATCGAAGGCGACGGCACCTATAACTTCACCGGCACGACGCTGCTGCAGGGCAATGGCGACGACGGCCTGGATATAACCGGCCACGGCACCTACACTTTCGCCACCCTCAACGCGCTCGACAACAACGATGCCGGCATTACCGTTAAGGGCACCGGGGTCGCCGGCTCGATCACCATCACCGGCGGCCAGGTGTCGGGCAACAAGGCGCTCGGCGACGACGGCGTCGGTGTCTTCATCGATCCGATCACCGCCCATATCGTGCTGGATTCGATCACCCAGACCGGCGGCACATCGGGCGTCGTGCTCGAGAATCTTTCGGGCAGCCTCACCGTCAACGGCGCGACGACGATCTCGAACACGACCGGACCGGCCATCGCGATCACGGATTCGCCGGCCGCGATCCGCTTCGGCGACATCAACATCACCAATCCCGGCACCGACGGCATGGTGTTTGCGGGCGCCAACACATCAATAATTGCCGGCAACATCGTCATTGCTGGCCTCGGCTCCGGCGTCGGCCTCGATTTCTCCGGCAGCCAGACCAATTTCACGGCGCAGTCGCTGAACATAAACGGCACCGGCGGCACGACGTCCATCGGCATCGACCTTGTCCAGACCAACGGCGGCACGATCATCATTACCAATGGCGGCATCATCGCCAATGTCGGCACCGGCGTGCGGCTCGGCATTGCCGGCTCGCCGGCCGACACCGCCAACGCCCAATTCACCTTCGGTGGCGGCTCGATCGGCGGCAACCTCGCCTCGCTCGACGCACGCGGCCTCAATTCCGGTTCGGGCCAATACGCATTCGGCACGGCGACGTTCAACGGGCCGCAACTGTTCGACCAGACGCAGCTGATGTTTGTCGCCGCAGGCGGCACAGGCGACGGTACCTCGCTTTCGGACCTGGCTTCGATCACCGACGCCGACAACAATACCGACGGCACCGCGATTTTCGTGCTGGTCAATCGCGGTGTCATCGACGACACCGACGGCTTTACGCTCGAAGCGGGGCAGACCCTGGCCTCTTTCGGCAACGGCCGCACCTTCTCGGTCGGCGGCCTGCCGATCAATGTGACCGGCGACAACGTCGATCACGGCAGCACCATCTCGGATGCGGCCGGCGCCGCAACGCTGACCGCTTCGGGCAGCGGCGACGTCGTCACGCTGGCCAACAATACCTCGCTCCAGGACTTCAACATCTCCGGCGGTACCGCCAACGGCATCCATGGCAGCGGCGTTACCGGCGTCGTGCTGACCGGCATGACCGTGTCGGGGGCCGCCCTCAATGGCGTGCTGTTCGATGGCGCCAACGACGTTTCCGGCAGCAATCTGAGCTCGACCGGTAATGGCGGCGCTGGGCTGTCGATCCAGGGCGACGGCACCTACAATTTCACCGGCACGACGACGGTGTCGGATAATGCCGGCGACGGCTTGCTGATCAACAGCAATGCCATCACCAGCTTCCAGACGCTCAACGCGACCAGCAATGGCGGCAGCGGCGTCCAGGCCACGTCAACTGGCACCGGCTCGCTTTCGATCGACGGCGGTACCGTCAACAACAACACCACATCCGCCTTTACAGCGTCGAATATCGGGCTCGGTGTCACGCTCTCCAACATCGGCCACGTCGGCGGCACAACCGGCGTCAGCCTTTCGGGCGTCAGCGGCAGCGTCAGCGTTACCGGCCCGACGACGATCGGCAGCACCACCGGCGACGGCATCTCGATCAGCGGCAGCACGGCAACGGTCGGCTTCAGCGGCGACGTGCTCATCAGCCAGGTGCTTGGCAATGGCATCGCGCTCAACGGCAACACCGGCGCCGTCAGCTTCGGCTATGCGGAAATCGGTCCGCCGGGCCTCAACGGGATCGATATTGGGGGGAATACCGGGTCAGTCACATTCTCTGGCCCCACCATCGTTGTCATCGGTTCTGCCGATGGCAGCGCGGGCATCAACTTCAGCGGCACAAACAACGACGTCAGTTTCGGTACGACGACGGTGTTGCTCGGCGAAGGGCTGAACCAGACGGGCATTGACTTCAGCGGCTCGTCAACGACAGCCGATTTCGGGCTGACCAGCATTACCGGCACCGGCGACCTGACCTCGCGCGGCATCGACCTGTCGTCGACGACCGGCAACAAGACGATCACCTTCCTGCAGGGCTCCAAGATCGACAATGTCGGCGTCGGTGTCGAATTGTCGTCAGGCGGCACCACGGCCACGTCGGCCAACGCCAACTTCACCTTCGGCGACGGCAATTCCGCCGATGGGCTGGAATCCTTCATCACCGCCGCAACCGGCGGCTACACTGTCAATACGATCGGGCTGGATCCGGCGCTCGGCAACTACGACTTCGACGATGTCGTCTTCACCGGCGATGCCCAACTGGCGGTAACTGTCGGCGGGGTCGTCATGATCTCGCAGACAGGCGGCACTATTCACGCGGGCACGAACGGGCTGAGCGCCGATGTCACCACCGTGACGGCCGCCCAGGCCGATGCCATGGTTGGCACGCAGACCTTCGCCTTTGTCGGCATCGTCGACCTCAGCGCGACGCCGTTCACGCTCGATTCGGGCCAGTCGATCACCGGTTTCGGCAACGGCAATTCCATCCTCACCTCCGGTACGTTCCAGCCGGTCAATGTGCAGGGCAATCTCGGCGCCACCGGCGGCAATGTCACCGGCGATGAGGGCGTGGTCAAGAGCACGGGCGACACCCTTCATCTGCTCGGCAGCAATCAGGTGCGCAACACCGCCTTCGACTATAGCGGCGGCAGCGGCTCGGTGTTCGTCATCGACCAGAGCGTGGGTGGCTTCAACAATTCCGGCGGCATCGTTATCGAAGGCGTCACCGTCAGCAATGTCGCTGCCGGCCAGACGGCGTTCAACGTCGACGGCCTCACCGGCAACCTGTCGATTATCAACAACAATATCAACGTTCCCGGCACGCTGCTCGATGTCGACGGCGGCAACGGCAACATTACGGTCACTCGCGGCAACTTGCCCAACAGCGCGACGCCCGGCACGCTGACCGGTGGCGGCATCGCAATCGCCAACCGCACCGGCGGCTTGGTCAACTTCACGGACAAGGCGACGATCGGCGGCAGCGGCGTATCGCTGACCAACAACACCGGCGCCACAATCACCTTCGCCGATGTCGACATCACCACGGACGCCGCAACGGCGTTCACTGCAACCGGAGGCGGCTCGGTCAACGTCACGACCGGAACGATCAATGCCACCAATGCGGGAGCGGTGGCGCTCGACGGCATTGCGGCCAACATCAATTTCGCCTCGACAAGCGCCAGCTTCAATTCCGGCAGCGGTGTCGACCTGCAGCATCTGACCGGTACGGTCGCGCTCGGCACCGGCACGCTGACCAACACCGGTTCGGGTACAGCCTTCAATGTCGGCTCGGCGGCCGATCAGAGCGGCGGCAATGCAATCATCTCCTATGCCGGCACCATCGCCAGCAACGGCACCGGTGCCGCCGTCTCGATCCAGGAACTGACCGGCGGCTCGGTGACGGTGTCGGGCAATCTGACCGACGGCAACGCAGCCGATGGCGGCCAGATCTTCATCGGTGGCATCGCCAACGGCACGGCGGCGACCGTCACCTTCTCGGGAAGCAGCAAGAAGATAAGCTCTGGCGCGACGACAGCTGTACAGATCGGCTACACAGGCCCCCTCTCCGCCATCGTCCCGTATGACAATACGGACGGCACGATCAACTTCACCAATGGCGGCCTGGATATAACGACAACGACCAGAGAAGGCTTCGGCGCCGCCTTCGGCGGCACCGTCAGCGTGTCCGGCACCGGCAACAAGATCGCCTCCGGCGGCAATGGTCTGTTCATTGTCTTCGCCGACGTCGGCGTCGCCGGCGTCACCTTCGACAGCGTCTCGGCCGTATCGACATCGGACGCTGCCGGCGTCTTGCTGACAGGGTCCAATCTGGCGGGCGACGTCAACATTGGCGGCCTGAAAGATACCGGCTACATGGGCGCCTCGCTGAACGCCCTGCTCGGCACCGGTGCGGTGAATTTCACCGGCACGACCGATCTCGACGTCAGCTACCGAGGGTTTGATATCGGCGGCCCGCAAGTGGGCACCATAAACATCGCCAACGTCGCCGGCTCCACCCTGACCATCGACGGTGGGGAAGCCGGCATTGTCACGAACGGCCTGCAGGCAGGAATCATCAACGTTGGCGGCAATGGCGGCGTCGCCAGCATCGGCGCGACGACAAGCACCACCGGTGCGGCTATCGCCGTCAGCGGCGGTAACGACCTCATTCACGCCACGCTGAACTACAACGGCTCGATCAAGGTCGACACCGGCATGGTCGTTCAGGCCGTGGCCGACTGGAGCGAGCTCAACATGAGCGGTTCGGTCGTTTCGACTACGGCAGCAACTGGCATTGGTACGGCGGCCTTCGTCTTCACCGGCAACGCCAACGGCGTCTACAATATTTCAAGCACGATCGATCATACCGGCACGGGCATCGGCGTGCGGTTTGACGGATCGTCTAACGGGACGGCCACCTTCTCCGGTGCGTCGAAGATCTTCAACACCAGCAGCGGCACCAACGACGCGATCGTCAAGTTGCCCAGCATCAGCCCGACCCAGGGCATGGGCACGCTCAACTTCACCAATGGCGGCCTGGTCATCACCACCTCGAGCGGCGCCGGCTTCACCGCCAGCACTTTCGGCGCCGGCACGGTCAGCGTCAGCGGCACGGGCAACTCGATAACCACGACGACAGGCACCGCGCTCAACCTCGACAACGCGACGGTCGGCGCCGGCGGCATAAATTTCAGCTCCATCTCGGTCAATGGAGCGGCGACCGGCGTTTCGCTCAACAATGTCAGCGGCGGCACGCTCAATCTCGGCACGGTGAACCTGCAAGGCATCACCTCGACCGGCGTCGACATTTCCGGCACGCTCGGCTCGACGGTAAACTTCGCCAGCCTGACCATCGCCATGCCCGGCGACAATTCGACCGGCATCACCTTCGCCGATGCAGTCGTCAACAGCATCTTCACGACTGGCGGTTTCACGCTCACCAGTGCTTCCTCGACCGGCACCACCGCCGTCAACCTGTCCAACACCACCGGCACCGGCACCATCCAGCTCGGCGATCCGAACACGGCCGGCGCATCCTCCACCATCGGCGGCGCCGGCGCCGGACCCGGCATCGGCTTCCAGTTCACCCCGACGACGGCGATCAACTTGATCTATGGCGACGGCGAAAGCGCGGTCGACAAGCTGTCGACGGTCAAGGCAATCGACATCCTCAATTCCACCGGCGTTTTCCCGGTCGGCGGCACCTATAATTTCCAGGATGTCGACGGCGCCAATGGCGGTTTCATCGGCGACCTCTCCGAGGCCCAGGGACCGACCACCTATTATGTCGACCAGGACGGCGACGGCGACGGCACCGCCGCCAATCCGGGCTCGATTGCCGGCGCGGAAGCGTCGGGCGCCTCGGTTGTCATCCTTGTCGACACGTCGCAGAACGGCACCAGCAACCTCATCGACATGATGCAGGCTCAGCAGAATGGCGGCGGCAACAACACGCTCAACCTTGCCGACGGCCAGATCCTGATCGGCCTCAAGGCCGGCGATTCCATCGATACCGCGCCGCTGGGCGCCGTCGGCGGCGGCCTCGGCGGCAATTTCAGCTTCAGCGGCATCAATGCCTCGACCGTCATCACGGCAGGGTCCAATGTCGACAGCGTGCTGGCGACGCTGACGACCGCGAGCGGCAACACTATCGATTTCTCCGGCAAGGCCGGCATCGAAAACGTCATCGTGCAGAACACCGGTGCGGGCCTTGGCATCTCCGGCACCAACATCACCGATCTTATCCTGCGCCGCGCCACGATCGCCGGCGGCACCGGTGGCGCCCTGTCGCTTACCGACGGCGCCGCTGCCAGCCAGATCGCACTGTCGAACCTGATCCTGTCGGCAACCGGCGGCGACATTGCCAAGGTTGACGGCACGGTCGGCGCCGGGCTGATGAAGGTCAGCGCCTTCTCCGACATCACGCTTCTGGGCAACAATGGCGAAACCGGCGGCTTTGAGGTGAGCGGTGTCACCTTCGATGCCGTTCCAGCGACCGTCGGCATCGACCAGGTCGACGGCGGCGCCTTCGTCGCCGGCACAAGCAGCAATGGCGTCGGCGGTTATGGCCTGACGCTGTCCGGTGTATCCGGCGATATCCAGTTCGACAGCATCACCGCCTACGGTGGCGTCAACGGCATCGCCCTCAATGGCGTTGACGCCACCGTCACGGTCAGCGGCGCCACCACCATCACCGGCACCACAGGCTTCGGTATCAGTGCGATCAACACCAATCCCGGCACTTTCAACTTCAACACGGTGACGGTGAACAACGTCGCGACGACCGGCGGCGGCATCAACTGGGTCAGCGGCAACCTCAACATCGCCGGCCTCGCCAACATCGACACGAGCAGCGGCGTCGGCTTCTCGCAAAGCGCCGGCACGGTGAACTTCCTCAACGGCCTGACCATCGATACCACCAGCGGCACCGGCATTGTCGGGACCGGTGGCGTTATGGGCATCACCGCTTCCGCTGCAGCCCAGACGGTAAATTCGACCAGCGGTCAGTCGATCAGCCTCACCAACGTCGCCGCCACCATTGCGCTTGACTCGACCTCGTCGGGCGGCGGCACCAACAATGTTGGCCTGGCCAATGTCACCGGAACAGTCAGCCTCGGATCCGGCGCATTGAGCGGCGCTTCGGGCGTCGCATTCCTGGTCAATGGCGGCGCTGCGACCGTCAGCTATGGCGGCTCCGTCACCAAGACCACCGCCGGCAAGATCGTCGACATCTCCGGCGTCATCGGCGGTTCGGTCACACTGTCCGGCGCGCTCAGCGCCACCGGCGGTTTCGACAATGGTATCTATGTCCACGGCAACTCCGGCGGGACCATCACTCTCAGCGGTGGCACGAAGACGCTGACCACTGGCGCCAATACGGCGGTCGACTTGACGACCAACACCGGCGCGACGATCAACTTCGATACGGGTGGCCTGGTGATTACCACCACCTCCGGCACGGGCTTCAACGCCAGCGGCGGTGGCACGGTCAGCGTCGGCGCGCTCCTCAGCGACAACAGCATCACCACGACGGCCGGCGGCACCGCGTTGAACCTCAATGGCGTTACGATTGGCGCTGCGGGCATGAATTTCGACAGTGTTTCGGCCACTGCCGCCGCAACCGGCATCTCGCTGACCAATATCGCCTCGTCGGGCGGCGGGGCCATCATTCTCGGCACGGTCAACCTGCAAGGCATGACCACGCGTGGTGTCGATGTTTCCGGCACGCTTGGCGCGGCGCTGTCCTTCAACGATCTCGACATCGGCCTGAACAGCACCACGGGCGTGGCCTTCGACCTCAACGGTGCCACCATCAATGCGGCGGTGACGGCCAATGACTTCGATGTCACCAATGCCGCCGCCGCCGGCACCTCGATCGCCGTCGACCTGCGCGGCGCCATCGGCGGCCAGACGGTGCGCCTCGGTGATGCCGTGGTCGGCGGCGCCAGTTCGAGCATAGCCGGGGTTAACACCGGCGTGTTCCTCAACAGCGCCACCAACCTCGCTTTCACCTATGGCGACGGCGAATCGGCGACCGACCAGCTCTCGACCATCGGCGCCAATGTAGGCATCGACGCCTCCAGTGCGCCGGTTGCCGGCACCTACAACTTCCAGGACGTGAACTTCCAGTCGACCCCGGGCTTGGGCTTCGGTGTCGGCAAGGTCTATTTCGTCGGCGCTTCCGCGACCGGCGACGGCAGCGGCCGCGACCAGAACAATCTGGCGACGCTGACCACCGCCGAAGCGGCAGCAGTGTCGACGGACATTCTCGTCCTCGTCAACGATGGCGGCGTCATCACCGCGGCAGGCAGCAATGGCAACGATACGCTGGCGCTCGCCATCGGCGAGCAGGTGCGCGGCTTCGGCAACGGCAACATCAACCTGGCGCTGACGGTGCCCTCCACCATCCAGCTGGCCAGCAACAGCATCTCGATCATCGACCAGACGCCCAATGGCGCCGCGACGCTGACGACGAGCGCCGGCAACAATGTCATTACGCTCGGCGCCAGCGGCAACATCATCGACGGCTTCATCCTCGATGGCAGCCCGGCGGGTGCCGCGCGTGGCGTCAAGGACAATGGCGCGGGTGCTGCGAATACCGTCATCAGCAACATGACTATCCGCAATTTTGCCACGCAGGGTATCGAGATCACGCCGTCGAACAGCACGAAGATCAACAACGTTGCTTTCTCCGGCAACGCCAGCGATGTGTGGCTGAACGCGTCCAACAGCACCATCACCAACGTCACCAGCACCGGCGCCACCGGCATTGCTTTCAAACTCGACAACACCGCCGGCACGACGACGCTGACCAACGTCAACATCACCACCGCAGCGACCGGCACCGGCATCGCCTTCGGCGGCGCGTCGGGCGCTGGCGGCACGATTGCCGGTACCAATGTCGATATATCGGGCGGCAGCGGCCTTTCGGTGACCGGCGGCAACGCGGTGATCAGCTTCGACGGCGCCAGCTCCATCATCAGCACGTCGGGCGCGGCGGCCACGATCTCGACCCGCGCTGGCGGCAGTTTCACCTTCGCCGGCTCGATGATCGCCAATGGCGCTGCCAGCGGCATTAGTATTTCCGGCGCGACGGCGGCCAATACGGTGAGCTTCACCGGTACGGTCGATCTCGGCACCACGACGCCGATGACCGGCACCGCAGTCGCAATCAACAACGGCGCCACGGCCTCGACCGTCAGCTTCGCAAACCTCGACATCGTCACCAACGGCACCACCGGATTCAGCGCCATCAATGGCGGCACGGTCAATGTGACGACCGGCACGGTGAGCTCCACTTCCGCGCAGGCGGTCAACCTCAACGGCATCGCCACCACCACCGGCATCAATTTCACCTCGACCAATTCGACCGGCGGCACCAACAACGTGTCGCTGACCAATGTCACCGGCGCCGGCACTGTCAGCCTCGGCTCCGGTGCGCTCGGCGGCGCGACCGGCGCGGCCTTCCTGGTCACCGGCGGCTCGGCCAATGTCAGCTATGCCGGCTCGGTCACCAAGACCACGGCCGGAAACGTCGTCAGCATCTCCACCCGCACCGCCGGCACCACGACATTGTCGGGCACTCTCAGCGCCACCGGCGGCGTGGCCAACGGGATCCTCGTCAACGCCAACACCGGCGGCACGATCAACTTCTCCGGCGCCAGCAAGATACTGACCACCGGAGCCAACAATGCCGTCGACCTGACGGCGAACACCAACACCGCGGTCAACTTCACCGGCGGCGGCCTAGCCATCACCACCACCTCCGGCACCGGCTTCAACGCCACGAGCAACGGTACTGGCACCGTGACCGTTATCGGCTCGGGCAACACGATTTCGACCGGCAGCGGCGTCGCGGTCAACCTTGACAGCGTTGCCATCGCGGCGGGCGGCGTGACCTTCGCTTCCACGAACAAAGGCGCCGGCGGCACCAGCGCCGTCATCCTCGATACCGTCACCGGTTCGGGAGCGATCGACCTCGGCACCGGCGCGCTGGTGGGCGGAACAAGCGCCGTGATCCGTATCGGCGATGGCCTAGGCACCGCCAACAGCGGCGGCACGGCGGCCTTCACCTATGCCGGCGCGATCACCAGCGGCAGCACCGGCCAGGCGGTCAACATCCAGGATCGCGCCCTGACCGCCGGCAACATCACCCTGTCGGGCAACATCACGCATAATGCGGCGGGCCAGATCGGCATCCTGCTGGACGACAATGTCGCCGGCATCATCACCTTCTCCGGCGCGTCGAAATCGATCACCTCGACCACGGCGGCTGGCGTCAGCCTGAGCGACAATGCCGGCGCGACGATCAACTTCACCAATGGCGGGCTGGTCATCGCCACGACCAGCGGCGCCGGTTTCAGCGCCACCGGCCCCGGTCCGGCAGCCACCACCGGCGGCACGATGACGGTGCAGGGCACCGGCAACACCATCGTGTCCGGCACGGGCACGGCCCTTAATGTCGCCAACACGACGATCGGCGCCGGCGACGTGACGTTCAGGAGCATTGCGTCCAATGGTGCAGCCAACGGCATCGTGCTCAACAACACCGGCACCAGCGGCAATCTGGTGGTGACCGGCACCGGCGCGACGGGGGGCAGCGGCGGCACGATCCAGAACTCGACCGGCGATGGCGTCAGCCTGACCGACACTCAGGATGTCAGCCTGAGCAACATGATTATCAGCGACAATGCGGGCAACGGCATAAAGGGCCTGCGCGTCAACGGTGTGGTGCTCAACGGTCTGACCCTGAACAGCAATGCCGATGCCAACACCGAGTCCGGAATCCTGTTCAACGAACTTACCGGCAACGCCTCGCACGTCACCACGTTCACCAACCTCACGGTCTCCAACTCATTCACCCATAACGTGCAGGTCATCAATTCCGGCGGCACGTTGGCGAACCTGGTGGTGAGCGGCGGCACGTTCTCGAACAACGGCGCCTCGAACAATGCCGGCAGCGACTTCATCTTCGAGGCGGACGGCGCCGGTGTCGCCGGCGCGCCGACGATGACGCTGACCGTCGACGGCGCAACCTTCACCGGCAACAACGCCTATCCCGGACCGGGAGTCATCCCTGGAACCGGTCTGTTCGTCATTGCCAATGACGGCACCGTCAACGCTCACATCGGCGAGACCACGGGAAATCTATTCAACAATCTGAACAACGGCATCAACCTTACCCAGAGCAGCAATTCCGGCGCCGGCACGGGCGGCAATCTGAATTTCACCGTCCGGAACAACACCGTCACCAACAGCGACTCGACGGCCATCAACGTGTTCAGCAGCGGCGACCTCGCACGGACGCTTGACGGCACAATCGCCAACAACGTCATCGGTACGCAAGGCGTAGCAACCTCGGGATCGCGAACCGGCAACGGCATCAGGGTTGGGCATGAAAGCCTCGGCGTCGCCAAGGTGCTGATCGACAACAACATTATCCAGAGCATCGGCGTCAACGGCATAAGCGGTGGCGACAGCGTCTCGATCACGCAGCTCGTGCAGCCGGGCACCGTGCACGCGACGGTCACCAACAACACCATTCGCGACAATGCCGACAGCCGCGGCATCACGGTCACCGCCACATTTGCCGGCGCTATCATCAATGCCGACGTTCATGCCAACGCCATCACCAACGTCAACAACGCCAATGCCATCCGCTTCCTCGCGGACGGCCTCGGCGGCGCCGACGGCACGATCAACGTACCGCAGGCGAGCGAGGCCGGTATCGAAACCGTCAATGGCGGGGCAACGGCACTGACGGACACCCGGACGTTCTTCAACCAGCCGCTGCCACTGCTGCCTGCCGCGACACCGTAGTCAGCAACCTTGGATTTCGTCCTAGGAAATATATTTTATGAATCTGATATCGACTTGTTATCTTACTTAGGCATAATACAAGAATTCAGACAGTAAGCGGCCAACGGAGGGGGACGGGGATGAGTGAGCCTTATTTAGGTGAAGTCAAGATCATTTCCTGGAACTATGCACCGCGCGGCTGGGCATTTTGTAACGGCCAGTTGTTGCCGCTTAACCAGAACCAGCCATTGTTCTCACTTCTTGGCACCAGGTACGGCGGCAACGGCCAGACAAATTTTGCCCTTCCGGATATGAGGGGACGTGCGCCGGTTCATACGGGCGGCCCTATCGGTGCAATTGTCGGCGGCCAGGGCGGCGAAGAGTTTCACACGCTCACGCTCGGCGAAATGCCGACACACAACCATTTCGTCAACGCATCGAACACTGCCGGCAACGTCAACAATCCATCCGGCGCGCTGTTGGGGGCGAACGCCAGCCCGATCTATCAGCCGCCTGGCAGCGCGGTGGCTATGGCGAAGGAAAACATCACTTTCGTCGGTGGCGGCCAGCCGCATGAGAACAGATCGCCCTATCTCGTCTTGAATTTCATCATTGCCCTGCAAGGCATATTCCCGTCGCGAAATTAAGAGGACGCTTCGATGAGCCAACCTTTTGTCGGCGAGATCAGGATGTTCGGTGGCAATTTCCCTCCGAATGGCTGGGCGTTCTGCCAAGGCCAGTTGATGCCGATCTCCGAGAACGAAACCTTGTTCAATCTGATCGGTACGACCTATGGCGGCGACGGGGAGGAAACATTCGCCCTGCCCAACCTCGCATCCCGCATCCCCGTCCATGCTGGCAAGGGCCCGCTGGTCAGCCAGACCTATATCATCGGAGAACTGGGCGGGGTCGAATCCGTCACTGTTTCAACCCAACAAATGCCGAACCATTCCCATACCTGGACCGGTTCGTCGAATATCGCCAAGAATCCGGGTCCGTCCGGCGGTGTCCTGGCGACATCGAGCCTGCTGACGCCCTATGTGGGTATCGCACCTGATGGCAACATGGCCGCCGGAGCCATTTCGCCGGCCGGCGGCAGCCAGCCTCACGACAATATGGTGCCGTTCCTCGCCGTCAGTTTCATCATCTCGCTATTTGGCATCTTCCCCCAGCAAAGCTAGAGACTTGCCATGACCAATCCGTTCGTCGCCGAAATTCGAATTTTTGCCGGAGATTTCGCCCCGACGGGGTGGGCGACCTGCGATGGCCAGCTCCTGCCAATCTCGCAGAATACGGCGCTGTTTTCGCTGCTGGGCACAGTTTACGGCGGCGACGGCAAGTCGACCTTCGCATTGCCGAATATGGCTGGCTCCGCGCCCATGGGGCAAGGACAGGGCAATGGCTTGTCGGAGCGGTTTCTCGGCGAGACGGGTGGCGAAACGTCCGTCACCCTTCTGCAAACGGAAATGCCGCAACATAATCATTTTGTCGCGATATCCACCGAGAGTGGCGCCCAGGGAACTCTTACCGATGCGGTTGTTCTGGGGAAGTCGGGGGGCGGAACGCTTTATCAGAACAACACTTCGCAAAATCTGGTCCAGATGGACCCCCAGGCACTGAGCATAACGGGCAGTACGTTGCCTCACAACAACCTGCCTCCCTATCTGGCGATGACGTTCATCATTGCCATGCAAGGCGTTTATCCGGCGCGTCCGTAAGCGCCACTCCATGATCCAGCTTCCGATTGTGGACAACGGGCCTGTTATATTTTGCTGGGTGCGCGCGGCGCGGATTGATCTGACGTTCCGCCCGATGGCGGACGCCGATCTGCCGTTCCTGTCCGCGCTCTACGCCTCGACCCGCGCCGAAGAACTTGCCGTCACGCCGTGGAGCGACGCGCAGAAAACGGCGTTCCTCGACATGCAGTTTCAAGCGCAGCACGCGCATTACCAGAAATACTATCCCAACGCCGACTGGCTGGTGATCGAGCAGGCAAGGCAAGATATCGGTCGCCTGTATATCGAGCGCTCGGCGAGCGAGCATTGCATCATAGATATCGCCTTCCTGCCGGCGCATCGCGGCAAGGGGTCTGGCGGTGCGTTGCTCGCCGATCTCATCGATGAGGCCGCCGCCGTCGGCAAGTCGGTCTCGATCCATGTCGAGAAGAACAATCCAGCGCGGCGGCTCTACAAGCGCCTCGGCTTCACCGTTGCCGAGGACAAGGGCGTCTACGACCTGATGATCCGTTCGCCGTAAGGGCCGTGCCGGTCGTCACGTGCCGCGATACCAGGAGACGATGGTGAAACGTTCGTTGCACGTGACCGGGGTGACTTCATGCGTCGTTTCCGAGCGAAAGGCGACGAGAGAGCCCGGCAATGCCGGCATGGCAATGCGCAGGTCCGGGCCGCTGTAAGGCCCATGCAGGACCAGCGAGCCGCCTGCATAGCTTTCTGGCGAAGGGTTGTCCGATTGACGGTTGAGAAAGATCACCACCGAGATCTTTCGGAACCGCGACTCGTCGTGAATGAGCGGCGTGTTGCCATCCTGGTGCGGCACAAAGAAATCGCCTTGCCGATAGTGAAGGAACTGAGGTTTCTCGACCTGGCCGAGCAGCAGCCCGAAATGCCGCTCCAGAGCCGCCTTCTGCTGCGCCAACAGGGCACTCACTCGCTCTTCAGTGGCCTGCGAAACATCGGCGCGCACGGTCTTTCGGATCTCCGGCCATGCCATCTTCTGGTCGGCACGCCCCAGCAGGCCGGCCGGCCGGCCCAAAGCCGCCCGAATTTCCGCGCACAGTGCGCTACACGCCGCTCCGTCAAATACGTCCGCAATCTCGATATAGTCGATCATATGTCGAGCCGCCGCGCTGCCAAATCGCCCTGATGGCCGGAGCGTCCCCGTGGCCGATCCGGTCGAAAAAAATCAGTTGAATACCGCCTCGTAAAGCCGCCCTGCCTCATCGGCAGCGATCGGCACGATGAAGATCTCATGGGCGCCGCTTTTGCCGTTGAACCGATAGATAGCCTGCGGCAGCGCCGCGTCGCGCGGCCCCCTGAACAGCAGCGTGAAGCCACCGCCGTCGCGCGGGCTGTTGGCAATGGGCTGCACCGCGCTCAGTTCCATCGTGAGCGTCTGACCGCCGGCTTCGACGGAAAAGCTCTGCCCCTGCTCGAAATCCGAAAGCGATGCCATGCGCCTGCCCTGGTTCGTCTGTCTTTCAGACGGCTCTCTTGAGATGTCTATCCCGTCAGCCAATCTCGCCGCTTCATGGCGTGCTGTCTATAGAGCATCTCCAGAAGTACAAAAGAGCACGATCAAACAAACAGATAGATTTATCTTGGCCACGTAGGGTGAAGCAGCCGTCAACGCGTTGCGCACCGGCAGCCACTGGCCTAAACCGGAATGGTATAAGAGGAGAACACTAGGGATGACTGACGCGAAAACAGACACGGCCCCGGCCGGAAGCACCGCGACCAACGCGCTGCCGCTGTTCTACAAAAAACCCGAGGCGCTCAATCCGCTGCGGCACGGCTCACTCGGCCTTACGGCGCGGGCCGATTTCTCCTTTGCCCGCACCGCGCACGCCATCCCCGTCGTCGCATCGGAAATGCCCGCGGCGATGCGCTCCTATCCGATCGTTTTCATTGGCGTCGCCAAGGCGCCTGTCATCATCACCGGTCTGCGCCAGGACCAGAACCTGTTCGTAGGCGCCGACGGCAAATGGGCGGAGCCGCATTACATTCCCGCCTATGTCCGCCGTTACCCCTTCATCCTCGCCGATGAATCGAAAACGACCGGCCGCCTGACGTTGTGCATCGACCGTGCCAGCGAACGCGTCGTCGAGCAGATGCCTTCGTCCAAGGACAGCGACGAGATCGCGCCCTTCTTCGACGGCAACGAGCCGGCCGAGGCCTCGAAGCAGGCGCTCGCCTTCTGCAGCCAGTTCCAGACCGACTTCAATGCGACTCGCGCCATGATCGACAAGATCGACGCGCACGGCCTGTTCGCGCCGCGGCAGAGCAAGGTGACGCTGGAGGGCGGCGAGACCCTCAACCTCACCGACTTTCAGGTGATCGACGAGCCGGCCTTCAACAAATTGAGCGACGAGGCGTTTCTCGATCTCAGGAAATCCGGCGCGCTTGCGCTGCTCTATTGCCATCTCGCCTCGAGCAACAGCTGGACCTCGCTGGTCTTCCAGGCGTCATTGCGGCGAGCTGGCTGACGCGGCCCGCGACGAAAAGCTTCGGCAAGGCGCGGGTTGTTTAAATCAACGGTTCGCGCCTTCGTACGACGATCTCTCCGCCGCTCGAATCATGCTGTTGTCGTGCAGATCGCTTGCCATGACGGGCTGGCGAACTCCCAATGCTCGACGTGTAGCTCTCGCCGAAATGCGCCGAGGCGGCATCACCCCCCGGTTCGCGGACCTGTCAATAAAGTCGAGCACGCCAGCCTTGCTGCCCTCCTCGATCGTTGAATAGCCGGTCGCGGCCATCGAGCACGGTCCGAACGCAAAAAGCCCGCGTGAAGCGGGCTTTTTTTGTTGGTTGCGGGGACAGGATTTGAACCTGTGACCTTCAGGTTATGAGCCTGACGAGCTACCGGGCTGCTCCACCCCGCGTCACCTCCAGGGCAAGCTCTTGCTTGCTCCGGACTCTCCAGGGCAAGCTCTTGCTTGCTCCGGACTCTCCAGGGCAAGCTCTTGCTTGCTCCGGACTCTCCAGGGCAAGCTCTTGCTTGC